>CAJUMS010000236.1 GCA_910587465.1 uncultured Oscillospiraceae bacterium | reverse complement strand
TAACATTATTTCGTAGAAAAACCAATGTGTATCATACATAACGCCCTCGCCGACCCGCCGAAACCCTATTTTCTCATACAGCGCCATAGCCCCGAAATTCTCCGCCGCAACCAGCAGTACCAAGCCGTCATAGCCAAGATTAACCGCCTCTTTAAGCAAAAATCGCAGCAGCCGCTCCGCATATCCCTTTCGTTGATATTCGCGGCGGACTCCCACGCGCGAGAACTCTCCCAGCCGCTTTATCGACTTGTCAAAGCATTCGGGGCGTTCGGTCTCCTCGAAATCGCCCAGATACGCCGCCGCGATTATGACCCCGTTCTCGGTGAGCTTGTACAGCGAATTCCTCTCCCCAATATCGTGACAGACGAATTCGAGCGTGGGATATTCTTCGTTCCACGTGCAGCCGGGCGTGCCGTTCAGCGAACTGTATATCGCGAATATTTCCTCCGTATCGCACGGAAGCGCCTTTGTTATCTCGATCATCTGTTTCTCCTTTTCAGTACGTTTAATAGCCGAGGTCGATTGTATCGTTGCATTATAACGAACATCATATCGAACGCCGCGCCGAGTATTGAGGTTATAAGGAACACCCACAGATCACCAAACGGAATCGCAAACAATATCGCCGCCAGACTTGCGAGCACGTCAAGCTCGTGAACTATCTCGGATTGACAGGTCGCGCCGATAATGCGTTCTATCGGCTGCTTACCGAGCGCGAACGCATTTTCGTCGATAGTCGGCAGATGATTCTTCCAGCGCTTTACTTTCAGCTTTTTGTACAGCTTCTCCTCGAATTTCCGCTGACGGAACCACGGCTTGCGCCAGTCCGCCTCGTTGCGCATTATCGCGTCGACGATATTCCCGATAAAAAGCCTTATCGTAAAATGATAGCACACGGTCATAGCGGTAATTCCGACTGTAACGTAAAAACGCACACCGTTCAGCCTGTAAATTCCGAACGCCGCAAACATCAGCACCATAGAGATCACCGCGACAGCGTACATTACACGCTTGAATTTG
>CAJUMS010000235.1 GCA_910587465.1 uncultured Oscillospiraceae bacterium | reverse complement strand
ATGGGCTTTGACGTTATGGTCCTCGGCACGGTAACGGGGCTGTCCTACGGCGAGATATCCGTGTCCAACGCGTTTTATTTCAACAAGGCGAAAAAGGAAAACGCGCTGAAAATAGCCTTCGGGTGCTCCGATCTGTCGCCTGAAAAGGCGGAAAAAGTGGCTAGGTTAATGGAAGTTATAGGAGGTATAGTATGAACAAAATCGACTGGAAAAGAAAGCTCACAAGCCGCAAGCTGTGGGTAGCGGTGGCAGGCTTTGTCGCGGGTCTTATCCTTGCGTTCGGCGGCGCGTCCGGCACTGCCGAGACCGTGACGGGCTGCATTATGGCGGGCGCGTCCGTTGTCGGGTATATTCTCGGCGAAGGCTTGACCGACGCGGCGGCGCTTAAGAACAAAAAGGACGGTGACGATCATGAGCAACAGTAAGCTGGTTACATACACGCAGCTATCGCCGCACTGCAACAAGCCGCGCTGCGACAAGATACGCAAGATCACGATACATCACGCCGCGGGTAACATCACTTTACAGGGCTTTGGCTCAACATTCTGCGGTACCCGCGAGGTTTCGGCAAATTACGGTATTGATTCACAAGGCCGCGTCGGAATGTACGTCGAGGAGTGCAACCGCGCGTGGACAAGCTCCAGCGCCGACAACGATCATCAGGCGATAACTATCGAGGTCGCGAACGACGGCGGCGCTCCAAACTGGCACGTCAGCGATGCGGCTCTTGAAGCGGCGATAAATCTTTGCGTCGATATCTGCAAGCGCAACGGTATCGCAAAGCTGAACTTCACGGGCGACAAAAACGGCAATCTGACAATGCACAAGTATTTCGCGGCGACGGGCTGCCCCGGACCATATCTCGAAAGCAAGTTCCCGTACATTGCGGATAAGGTGAACAAGCGTCTCGGCACGGGCAGCTCGTCAGACAAGACTGTGAAATTCTCACCGCGCCTTACTGCGCCGTCAACCTCGGACAAGCATTGGATAAAGTCGACCAAAGGCGGCTTGAATGACTGTAT
>CAJUMS010000234.1 GCA_910587465.1 uncultured Oscillospiraceae bacterium | reverse complement strand
GTCAATTTCAGAGCATTGAATTGTTGGAAATACCGTCGTAAAATGCGACGGTGTTTTGTCCTCCTGTCAGCACGGTTCGTCCAAAATGAACGAAAGCATTATTGAGTTGGTGCATTATGTATCGGCACGCAAATACTGTAGACTTGTCAACTTGTCTTTCGCTATTAGCGAAAGTCGGAATTGTCAAAATTCAAAGGATAGCAAGCGCAGAAAAAGTACATACTTTTTTCATTCTGATTGATTATATGCGCCGTAAGGCTACCAGAACGCCACACAATCGACGAAAGACGTTTCATAGTGAACTTACCGCATAAAGCACAAAACCTCTAAAAACAGCTCTACAGTCGCTCTTAGAGGGTATCGCGATTTTAGACAATAAAACGGGGAGCAGGTGAACCCGCCCCCGTTCTGCTTATAAAAAAGAGATGGGAGCGTGACCGCTCCCATTTTTTCCGCGTAAAGCGTTAAATTTTTTTATTTTCCGCGTAAAGCGTTATGCAAGCTGAATAGCTTACAGTGTTATGATACCACATTTTTTTAGGAATGTCAAGACTTTTTCGTGAAAAGCTCAATTATTTTTTTGTCTATATTATCCATCAGGTCAGGAGAAAGCCGATAAACATTGTCTTTATCGGTTTTAGGCTTTATAATCCGCAGCTTTGAAATACAACGTATCTGGAGAGGCTGGGCGTAACTTTCAATATCCGAATTTGGCATAATCTTGCCTATGTATACTTCCGAGCCGTGAACGTTCTCCCGTCCCTTGCCTGCCTCGAGAGAGGATATAGGAACGACAACTACACACCCTGACTTGCGGTTATTATTGACATCAACCACAACGGCATAATGTGCCCCGCCCTGCTCATTTCCGACATTAAATCCCAAATTTATATGAACAATATCTCCACGCCTATATCGCCTTAGCATATCGGGTATAAAAGTACGTTCATAGCGTAAATACTTAGTCCAAGTTGAAATCCACTCGGCAATAATACCTTGTTTTTTTGCGGGTAACTCTGATATAGCCGCTTTTAATTCCTGCAAAAT
>CAJUMS010000233.1 GCA_910587465.1 uncultured Oscillospiraceae bacterium | reverse complement strand
TGCGCTGCATACGGTTTTTATTTGCCGCGTTTGAAATAATTCTTTTTTCCTCTGCGGCGGTCACATGACGGGTATAAATGCGGAGTGTTACACCGTCTTTTTCTCCGAGATAGCGGAGGATTGCCTGTTCCGAAGTGCTTGTCGGATATTCTCGTAATGCCCACACACAGCGGAATGTGTTTCCGCAAATAAAATAGTCTGTGTAGAATTTTATCACGGACGGCGCAATCATATCGAGGAAATTTTTCTGCGGTTTTGTCGCAAAATCTCTCTCGACTGTACTTATTTTCTTCTTCACGATAAACCTCCCATTCCTTGATTTATCTCCTGCTCGGTAAAAACTTCACTTTCGGGCTTGAGAAAATAATCATCGTCGCAGTCCCAGAACGAGATATACACCTCATCGCCACCAAGCTTGACAGGGTGCTGCTCGTAAGACTCACCCCACCCATCTGCCAGATTTCCAGTTAGCTCTCCGACAAGGTCGATCATTTCAGTCTTATTGAGTTCTCCGTAGGATTTTACGGTGATAACTCCATAAATGTCGCCGTTTCGGGTTTCCACTCTTGGCATGGCGGAGAACACCTTTTTATCGAGGTTCTTGTCATGAAAATATGCCGCCAACCCGCGCTTTACAGCGTCCTCGTCACTATAAAGATCGGCACGGACAGCGGCGTTAATCTCGTTATCGTAACCGATATAATTTGCGGAATCCACCTCGTCATAATCATCGCAAGGATCGTCAGGATCAACACGAAACGTCAGCGGACAGTAAAGCCTTGTTTCAACAAGCTCGCGCTTAGTCACTTCTAAGGAGTTATGGGTCAGTTCACAGTCGTCAATCCTTGGATCGCCGCAAAGCACATCCGAGGCGTAATCCACAAATATTTCGGCGAGATTGCTGTCGTCAATAAGGTCTGTCAGCGATATGCTGAAATTGTTATCCTTGGAGTGCTGCTCAAGCCATTTGTTAATGCAGCAGTCCATGTGAGTTTTCAGATCATCAAGCGCGAGGCTCTGTTCGTGTTTCCAAACAATATCCTTTGCATTGGGAATATACTGTGAGTAACGAGCGTAGTTGCTGCCCTCGGATTTTATAAGCAATCCGTCACCGCTGTTACTGTCAATGGCAAGAATACAGTGATGCTGATTTCCCTCAACGCCCATCAGATCATGGTACTGCTT
>CAJUMS010000232.1 GCA_910587465.1 uncultured Oscillospiraceae bacterium | reverse complement strand
TGCCGAGACCGTGACGGGATGCATTATGGCGGGCGCGTCCGTTGTCGGGTACATACTCGGCGAAGGCTTGACCGACGCGACGGCGCTTAAGAACAAAAAGGACGGTGATAATAATGGCACTGACATTTAAAGCAATAGCGGACTTTTCCGCTTGCTACAAGGCAAACCGTAAAATGCCGAAAGGTGTTCCCGAGGGCATTATCGTGCATTCTACGGGAGATAATAATCCAACATTAAAGCGCTATGTCAACGCGCCCGACATTTGCGGCGTTAATCCCTCCAAGAATTATTTTGGCGGTCCCAACGGTGATGATGTGACCCCTCACGGTGTTATCGGAAAAGACAAAAGCGGTATGGTACGCGCCGCGCAGATACTGCCGTATAATATTTGCTGTTGGGGATGTGGAACGGGTTCAAAAGGCTCATATAACTATAATCCCGCATACATACAGTTTGAGATCGCCGAGGACGGACTGACGGACAGCGTTTATTTTGACCGCGCATTTGACCTTATGGCGCAGGTGTGCGCGGAGCTTATCGGGCAGTATCCGTCCATAAAGATCGAGAATATCGTTTCCCACAAGGAGGCGTGTGCACGAGGTTATGCGTCAAATCACGGCGATCCCGAAAACTGGCTGACGAAATTCGGCAAGAATATGAATTGGTTCAGGGATAAGGTCAAGAGCTATCTCAATCCGTCAACGACTGGTAAGACTGTGAAATTCTCCCCTCGCCTGACAGCGCCATCCTCTTCGGACAAGCATTGGATAAAGTCGACCAAAGGCGGCTTGAATGACTGTATCGAGATCAGCGGCGGCTCGGTGCTCCCGAATTGCGTCGGTTACGCGTGGGGGCGTTTTTACGAGATAATAGGCGAGAAGCCGCGATTGAGCAAGAACAACGCCGAAATGTGGTACGGAAACACTGCGGACGGCTATAAGCGTTCACAAACTCCCGCGCTCGGCGCGGTCATCTGCTGGAGCAAGGGCGTGGTCGGCAATGAAGCTGACGGCGCGGGTCACGTCGCTATCGTAGAGCAGATACTGCCTAACGGCGATATCGTGACTTCAAACAGCGCCTACGGCGGCTCGCGTTTTTACGTGCATATTTACGAGAAAAGTGCACGTTACAGTTTCGGCGCGTACAAATTTCAGGGCTTTATCTTACCGCCTGTTCAGATCAAGAATGTTACGTCCGCAGCGGCGAGCGCTCCTGTGGCAGCGTTCAAGGTCGGCGATATCGTGGAGTTCACGGGTTCGACGCACTACACGAGCTCC
>CAJUMS010000231.1 GCA_910587465.1 uncultured Oscillospiraceae bacterium | reverse complement strand
TACCGTCTGCTGTAAATCGTTGGTGGAGTTTCGCTGCATACGGTTCTTGTTTGCGGCGTTTGAAATAATTCTTTTTTCCTCGGCGGCAGTTACATGGCGCGTATAAATACGGAGCGTCACGCCGTCCTTTTCGCCGAGATAGCGGAGGATTGCCTGTTCGCCTGTCGAGGTCGGATATTCCCGTAATGCCCACACACAGCGGAAAGTGTTACCGCAAATAAAATAGTCCGTGTAGAATTTTATCACGGACGGCGCTATCATATCGAGGAAATTCTTCTGCGGTTTGGTTGCAAATTCCCGCTCTGTAATGCTTATTTTTTTCTTCAAGATAATCCTCCCATTCCTTGGTTTATTTCCTGTTCGGGAAACGCTTCGCATTCGGGCTTGAGGAAATAATCATCGTCGCAGTCCCAGAAAGATATATACACATCATCCCCGCCCAGCGTGACGGGGCGCTGCTCAAAGCCCTCTCCAAAGCCGTCAGAGAACTGTCCGGTGAGGTCGCCGATTAGATCTATCATTTCAGTCCTATTGAGTTCGCCGTAGGATTTCACGGTAATTACTCCGTAGATATCGTCGTTTCGGGTTTCCACTCGCGGCATAGCGGAGAACACTTTTTTATCGAGATTTTCATCATGAAAATATGCCGCCAAACCGCGTTCTACAGCGACCTCATCGCTATAAAGGTCGTCACGGACAGCAGCGTTAATTTCGTGATCGTAACCGATATAATTTGCGGAATCCACCTCGTCATAATCATCACATGGATCGTCAGGATCGACACGAAACGTCAGCGGACAGTACAATTTTGTTTCAACAAGCTCGCGCTTAGTCACTTCCAAAGAATTATTGGTCAGCTCACAGTCATCGATTCTCGGATCGCTGCTCAGCACATCAGAAGCGTAATCCAAAAATATTTCGGCGAGATTAATATCGTCAATAAGGTCGGTCAGCGATATGCTGAATTCGCTCTCGTCTGCGCTTTGTTTAAGCCATCTGTCAATGCAGCAGTCCATGTGGATTTTCAAATCGTCCAGTGCCAGACTCTGCTCATGCTCGTGAATAATTCCGCGTGCATTCGGAATATACTGCGAATAACGGGCATAGTCATATCCCTCGGAATTGACCAACAGCCCGTCGCCGCTTTCCCTGTTCACAAATAAAACCCCGTGATAGGTATCGTCATAATAGCCCATCAATTCCTTATACTGCGGAAGATAATAGTTGCGCTCCATAGGCTTTTTGATGAATTTTTTGAACTCCGTATCGGAGACCTCAATTACCTTTTCTACCGCGACTTTTTCGAGATTAAATCTGTCCGCCTTGCAAATCATATTTGCGTTTAAAATAAGTTTATCAGCCATTTAAAATCCACCTTTCGCCATCGTT
>CAJUMS010000230.1 GCA_910587465.1 uncultured Oscillospiraceae bacterium | reverse complement strand
AAATGCAAGTCATTTTTTGTCTATTTTGCCCATTGACTTTTCTTAGCAGGTTTCATTTTAAAATAACCGCAACTGAAAATCTTCCTCTGGCTCGCTTGAGGATTCGGATATTCCATCGGGATTTTCCTGTTCCGTTTGGGAACTTTCCTCGTCGAAATCGTCCTCGATATCTTCGTCATCCTCGGGATCACATACGGTCAGATTATCGTTTATCCGTCGTGTACTTTCCGGATTTCGTATCTTGATCGCCGCGCTCTCGAAGCTCTCAAGGTAGCTGTCCGGGTGTTCGTATCGGCGCATAATTATGAGATCGTCCGCCGCGATAGCTCGGCGCAGGTTCTCCGCGTAATTGATGATCGCGGGTATACACCATTGCTTTCTTTGCTGCTCGGACAGGCTCGGAAACTGCTCCCGAACGAATGTCAAGTTCTCGTCCGCGTCGATGATTTCCATAGCCTTCCGTGCGTTTTCGCGTATTTCATCGGGGCGAGCCATGTAGTCGCTGTCAACCTCGGGAGGTATTTCACGGTAATAAATCTCGGGTAGACCGAACAGTGAATTTTCCTGTTTTGCGAGCTGCTCTTTGCAATAAAGGATTTGGCTGCGGATCAATGATAGGGAAACCCCGTCTGCCCAAAACGGATCGGAGCCGCCCTCTGTGAACACCTTATCCCAACGGGCGTAGTTATTTTCAAGTTCCGCAGCGTAGTCGGTTTCGTGCTTTCTGCTCATAATGACATCTCCGGCGACTGCGATTCGTCCTGTTCCTGCGACTGTACAAGCCGCAGTTCCTGTTTGTTATAACAGTAGCAGTAACAGTCGTAATTGCCGCGCTCGGGGCGACATCGAAGGAGAAAAAGGTGGTCATCGGTTTCCACAGAAAAGCCGTAGCTCTCATTCAAGTTGAGCTTCTGATGTGTGGCGCAGTAACGCTGCATGGAGCTTCTGTTTTTCAGCAAGCCGCCCGTGCGAAGCTCGTTTACAATATCGTTTAATTCCGACTTAAAAACATCATCTTTTAAATCTCCGCGGTTCTCCCACCACGTTGAAAAAAACTCGTTATCGCTGCCGAAATCCATTCGCAAATGCCCTACGCAAGCGTTTCGCAGAGCGGGATTGCAGTCCGAATAGAACATGGAGTGCTGTTCCGGATCGGCACATTTTATCTGATATTTCATGAAATCCCCCCCATCTCAAAATCCGAGGTTTGCTCCTGCTTGGGAGCCTCCACCACTGAAAACAAGTGACCGCCATGCCTGGAGACAACACCGTATTCGGTAAAAGCGCACTCGTTCGCGGCAATTATTTTTTCTGCGAATTCGGCTGTGCAAGCGCCTTTCAAAAGCGATCTGTCAAAATCGGGCGGGAGCATTTCCGAAAGATATTTTTCTCCGAATTCGGAAACGTGATTGACCGTCCCGTCAAACTCATAGCAGTCCAGATCGTTAAGTATGATTTTGTCAATATAACTTTACACAATTTTCTCAAAAAAAACGAGTTTTTTG
>CAJUMS010000229.1 GCA_910587465.1 uncultured Oscillospiraceae bacterium | reverse complement strand
TCGCCTGAATATGATCGAGGTGCTGCGCGTCCTGTTCGAGCAGCTTTCGCACAGCGGGATTTTCCTCTTTTTTCGCGAGCGCTTTCAAGTGATTTTTGTTGCCCTCGAAGCTCTCGCGCGAGTTTACGCAGAGTATCTCCATCAAGCCTTTGAGAACGCTCATCAGCGAGTATATTTTCGCCGAAAGTCCCGCTTCCGACATTACCGAAATATTGCTCGGTTTGATACTGAAAAAGACCGCCTCATTCGAAGCGGTCTTGAGTGAATATTCGGTTATGCCCTCGATGCCGAGGAGCTGACGGGTGCTCTGATTGTTTTGCTGTTGTTTTTTGTTTTTCAAAATTACCTCCGATCAAAAATCCCGACTGCATAAAAGCAGCCGGGAAAATTCAAAGTAATCTGTCAAAATCTCTTGCGCTGTATATGAAGCGTCTGACCTCCATAACATCGTCTATCACCACATAAAAAACCGTGTAATTTCCTACATATATGCGATAATAGAGATCTTTTCGCTGTTTATCGGAACGGTAAGGTTCAAAACTGACAGGAGATTTTGCCCTTTCCAGGATCGCTTTTTCCGTTTCCCGTATCAGCATTTCCGCCGCTTTAGGATTATTCAGAACATTGGCAATGTATGACACGGCATCGTTCAAATCGTTTTCAAAAAGTGGAAGATAGCGAAGCTTATAATTATTCATTCAACCTCCCGCGCACGTTCCCAAACACCTCGTTATGCGAAAGACGAATATCGCTTTCCGCCGCCTGTTTATCCGCTTCGTCAAGCTTCATCTCGATATCTCCGGTCAGCTTTGAGTATTGCTCAAGGCTGAGCACCACCATCGCGCCATACCCGTTTTTGGTCAGATATACGGGCTGTCCGCCGTTAACGACATTTTCAATCTCGGGAAATTTGTTTCTTAAATCAGACACAGGTCTTATTTGGATCATATTGACCATCTCCTTTCTTATCTTTATTTTATCATAATTTTATCAAGATGTCAATAGCCTTTTGATGAAAATTTCTGAATTTTGATTACGGTATAATACCAAGTGGGTTTTTCATAATTTCCACCTATATTCCTGCTGTTCGATAAAAAAATATTTCACAGCGTATTTGATAAAATCCAATATAGATGTGTCCTCAAATCGTATCGCCAGAAAGCCATAACCAATGGTTACGATCAGCGGAATTGTGAATCCTGTCTGCGCCATAGCGAACACGGAAATTAACGCGCTGATCCCTATCACGGCAAGGTCTTTCAGCCGCCATAAAAACAGCATGGGAGCCGCTTTGAGATTATCGGGATAAATATACAAATCGTTCCCCCCTTACTTTTTGGCAACGGCGGTAACCATCTGCTTGAGGTGAACCGCCGACTGCGCCGTATTGATAACGCCGTTTATATTCGGGCGTACCGAGGTTTCTAGTCCGAACATTCCCGCGATCCTCGGAATTTCTCCCGCCGCGAGCATAATTCCCAAGCCGAGCAGCCAGTAATCCTTGATACTAATATCTAATCATCCTATAGACAAAATCCACCTTCTCCCGGTAATACTTT
>CAJUMS010000228.1 GCA_910587465.1 uncultured Oscillospiraceae bacterium | reverse complement strand
GTCATGCCGTAGTCCTTTGCGATCTGCGTTACGGGAACAGCGTTTTTGCTGTGCAGGATTCGGTCATAATAATTTGCTTTCCCCGCAAGCAAGGCGTTTTCCTTTTCGAGCTTCTTGCATTTTTCCTGTTCATCGGCGAGTGTGGTAAGCAGCTTCGCCAACTCGCGCGGATCACTCATTGTCTTATGCAAGGTTTCCGCTGTGATGTACGCTCCATGCTTTCGTAAAGAGGGGAGGACGGAAGCTGTAACCCAGTGTTTAAATTTCTTGGCACTCGGCAGCTTGCTCGAAAGAATAAGGCTGTATAAGCCGCTTTCGTTGATGATTATGGTTGTCTGTTCGCCTGTCGAGCACCCGCCCCGAATCAGGGCGGGTGTTTTATCTTCATCATCAACGTGCTTTGCAATTGCATTTCTTGACTTTGCGTATCCTAAAACCTCCGCAATATCTTTGCCAACAAACCACGGCTCTCCGTCAATATTCAGCGTTCTGATCTCGCCGAATTCATCATGCTTAAAAAGTATTATTTCGTTCTCAGTCATCGCAAGCCTCCTGAACCAAAACACAGCCGTCATAGGCGCATACTTCCAAAGTGCTGTCAGCGGGGATACCCGCCTCATCGAGAAATTCCTGCGGAATCTTTAGCTCGTCGGGAGCGTCGCAGTCGATTGTAACCGTAACTCTGTCGTTCGGCACAAGCGCGAGAATTTCTCTCAACTGCGCGGAAATCTTGATATTTCCGTTCTTCGTAATTCTGCTGTTAAATGTCACCATAATCTTTTTCCTCCAAATCGTATAATGAAATTTGCTGATCCGAATTCAGCCTTTCGTTCAAGTCGTAATTTGCTATGAGCAGTTCCCCGAACATACTTCCGCCATCGAATCTTTGGCGGATATTGTTCAGGCGCTCATACGAATACATTTCGTAACCGCTGTACAGTTCACGGATTTCGGGGCAGTCGTTGTACGAAACCAAAAACTTTCCCTTAGCCGCTTTTAAAGCGTTGCGAAGCCTTTCGTGATCTGCGGTAGTGAAGCCCACATTTTGATAATAGCTCTCAGTCGAAAAATACGGCGGATCGCAATAAAAAAAGCTCACCTCGCTATCCTGAGCGATGATGAGTTTCTCAAAATCCTTATTCTCGATCACGACCTTTTGCAATCGCCGCGAAGCCTGTTCAATAAGCGGAAAATTACCCCACATACTGTGCGGCTTGCCTCCGAAACTATCACAGGAGCTTGCATAAGAATACCTTATCAATTGATAAAAATTCGCCGCGCGCTGCACATCACCAATCTCGGCTTTTTTGTTAATGATGTCTTTTATCCTATCGAAATCTTCACGACAGTTCAAAACATATCTTAACTTTTCGATTAGCTCGCTGCTATGCTCTCTGACACAATAAAACAAATTGGATATATTTGAATTTGCGTCGTTGAACACTTCGTGGTCGTTGCCCGGCGGCTTTGCGAAAAGTATCCACCCGCCGCCTCCGAAAACCTCTATATAACGTTCGTAATAAAGAGGAAATCTCGGAATAATTATGTCGCGGCTTGATTTTTTGCCGCCAATCCAGCTCA
>CAJUMS010000227.1 GCA_910587465.1 uncultured Oscillospiraceae bacterium | reverse complement strand
CTGAAGATGTATCTGTCGGAGAAGAAAACCTCGCTTGACGAGCAGCTCTCCAACTACGCCGAGCAGCTTTACGGCAAGATCGTGCCACAGAATGTGCGCAATTATATCGAGATGACCGCCAAGCAGCAGAGCGCCGCAAAGCCGAAAAGTAATTCCACAAAGCCGACAAATCAGTCGTGATCGATTTTGAGGCGGCTGTGTCGCGCCGTGTTCGATTTTAGAACGCGGTTGGAGTAAACATACCTCCGAGCCGTTCCCGCGCCGATTTGTGGCGGTTTTGGCGGAGTTCGCAAAACGGCTCTGCAAGCGGCGTGAGGGTGGTTCGGGGGTATGATTTTGATGCAGGAAAAAGGGCTTATGCCGCCGAGGGCGGCATAAGCCCGTAAACACCGTCTGGCAAAGCCCGCCGGAGATTTGAAAAGTGATTAAAAAACGGGTATTGGCTCGGATTTCTGATTAAGTCTTCGGCGGAAATGCGGCGGTTAAGCCAAATAAAGTGATACAAGGAGCTGAAATGAGCGATAACTCAAACAAAATACGCACCGGATTTTATCTTGAAAAAGAACTTCTGGACGAATGCGACTGCTTCTTGGAACAGTCCAATTCCCGTTCGAGAAACGAGCTTGTCCGAAAGGCAATTGAGTTTTATCTCGGGCATCTGAAAGCGCAGGATAATGTGGAATATCTTGCTCCCGCGATCAAAAAATTAGTGACGGCGGCGGTAACTGCCTCGGAGGAAAAAACGTCGCGGCTGCTTTTCAAAATAGCGGTGGAGCTCGGAAAAATATCCAATATGCTGGCGGCAGCGAACGAGGTCGATGACGAAACACTCCGAGAACTGCACATCATGTGTATTGATGAGGTTCGCAAAATAAATGGCATCATCACATATGACAGCGCCGCGCGTTTTCAGAGAGAATAAATTATGCCAAAGATAATTGTTGCAAGCAGATATCTCAAGCCCGCAGCAAAAGGTACTCGCGGCAATCTTGTAAAATATATTGCCACACGTGAAACGGTTCAAAAATATTCTCCGAAGAAAAAAGATATGCCCGTTACGGATAATCAGAAACAACTGATAATGGAGCTGCTCCAAATAAATTCGGACGGAAAAAAGCTGCCGGAGTATTCGGACTATCTGAAAAACCCGTCAAAGGAAAACGCTTCGGAACTGCTCTCCGAGCTGCTCGAGCAGAGCGCAGATTTGATCGCGGACAAAGAAATTCTGGTGAAGTATGTTGCGGAGCGCCCCGGTGTTGAGAAAATAGGAAAGCACGGATTGTTTTCCGACAGCGACGATGAAATAATTTTGTCGCAGGCGCAGAAAAATATTGCGGAGCATCAGGGAAACGTCTGGTCGCACGTTATATCGCTTACCCGCGAGGACGCAGAACGGCTTGGATATGTTACTCCCGAGATGTGGAAAAATCTGATCATGCGGCATACCGATGATATCGCGAAAGCGCAGAATATCCGTTTGGAAAATCTGCGCTGGTATGCCGCATTTCATAACACGGCTCATCATCCTCATATCCACTTGCTTGTGTACTCGACGGACATCAAAGAGGGATTTCTGACCGAGAACGGGATCGAGCA
>CAJUMS010000226.1 GCA_910587465.1 uncultured Oscillospiraceae bacterium | reverse complement strand
TGGAAATAAGTTCGTCGATACCCTCGTTTTTAGCCGCGCTTATTGGAAGGACGGGTATACCCAGCCGCTCGGAAAGTCCCTTAACATCAATAGTGCCGCCGTTGTTCCGCACCTCATCCATCATATTCAGCGCAAGCACCATGGGTATGTTCATTTCCAGCATTTGCAGGGTGAGATAGAGATTGCGCTCAATATTGGTGGCGTCGGCGATATTTATGATCGCGTCGGGTTTTTCGTCGATGAGGAAATCCCGCGCCACTATCTCCTCGTTGGTGTAGGGGCGTATGGAATATATGCCCGGCAGGTCAACCACTTCGCAGTTTTTGCGTCCGCGAATCTCGCCGGATTTTCTGTCCACCGTTACTCCGGGGAAGTTCCCCACGTGCTGGTTGGAACCTGTAAGCTGGTTGAACAGAGTGGTCTTGCCGCAGTTCTGATTTCCCGCAAGAGCAAGTATCATACTGTGACCGCCTCCTTTGCATTATCGGGAACGACGGTTATTTTCTCTGCGTCCTCAAGACGGATGGTAAGCTCGTAGCCCCGCAGGAACAGTTCTATCGGGTCGCCCATAGGAGCGACTTTTCGTATCATTACTTTGGTTTTGGGGATAAGTCCCATATCGAGAAGTCTGCACCTGAGAGCGCCGTCTCCCCCCACGCTTGTTATTACTGCGGACTGTCCCGTTTTCAATTCATTAAGGGTCATAAGAAGTTCCTTTCCGAATTAGCATAAACTAACTTTGTTGTATAAAATATTGTACAACACTTTACTCAATTTGTCAAGTAAAAATTAACACAAATTTATCATACACTATAAATTCATTATTTTAATCTGTTTTTATACTGACAGCCGGACCTGCCTTGCAAAAATATCCGCTGTATGTTATAATATAAATACGAAATAATACAGAAAAAGGGGGCGGCATTATACAAACGCTGACAAAAGAAAAAATTTCCGCGCCGGAAAACTCCGCAGGGGAAGCTTTATCTCCGAAAGCTGCAGCCGGAGAAATAAACCGAAACAACCGCGTAATGCTTCTGGATATGCTCAGAGGCTTTGCAATAATTTACGTTATGCTTTATCATCTTCTGTACGACTTAATATTTTTCGGAGGATCAAACATACCGTTTTTCTTTTCGGACGGAATGGAGATAATTCACCGTTTCTTTCTTGTGGTGCTGTTTTCGGTATCGGGAATATGCGCGGGCTTTTCCAAAAACGTGCTGAAAAGAGGAGCGACCCTTTACCTTTTAGGCGAAGCCCTTACCGTTATTACGGCTGCGTTTTTTCCTCAGGAAACTATAGTTTTCGGGGTTCTGTCCTGCTTCGGAATGATAATGCTCATTTACGGAGTAATATGCCCTGTTTTGAAAAAAATTCCAAACGTAATTATTTTTGCGGTGTTTACCGTTCTTGCGGTCATCTTTACGGACTTTTACCGCACCGACAGCCTTTTTCTGGTTTTCGGCAGGGTACGCCTTGACGTTCCCGACAATATCCGATGGCTTTATCCTATCGGCATAACTTCGTCGGATTTCCATTCCGCAGACTAAGATCGGAAGAGCGTCGTGTAGGGAAAGAGTGTAGATCTCGGTGGT
>CAJUMS010000225.1 GCA_910587465.1 uncultured Oscillospiraceae bacterium | reverse complement strand
TTTGGGTTAGATTGTTTCTTTGCAGATAGTCCTTGATTTTTTGGAAAAGTTCCTCCGGCACTTGAAACGCCAGCGTCCTCATATTACCCATTGATTTTTCCTCCCGTATGTTGATTTTTGGGTGCAGTTCGTCTTGTAAAGCCAAAGCTACGAAATCCCCCATTGTAATGCCATGATCCTCAATGTATTTCTTGACTTCGGCGTGAAGCTCCGCGTCAATTTTAACGGTAACTCCTTTTTTCTCGTTAGTCGACATTGTTGTCCATCCTCTCCATAAATTTTCTAAAAGCAGATTCCGCGATTTCCTCAACTGCGGAATCCGTTTGAGCCGCCTCAATCAGAAGCAGTTCGTAAAGCCATGCCGGAATCTCAATTTCCAATATTAAGCTCCTTTCCTGAAGCCGTATGCTACATTGACATATCTATTGACCGAGCCTCGCTCATATTTTCCTCCCGTTCCTGATGAGTTTCCGAGTAAATCAGCGTTCTCATGTAATCCTGATCCGATATATCCGTTTGGAGAATTCGCTGTTTTATCGCTTTAAAAAGGTTGTTTGAGACTTGAAAACTGATGGTCTTGCATTTCCCGCGAGAATCCTCGGTTTCAAAACGCTCTGTGATATTTTTCTCATCGATATCCTGCAGTATAAGACTTTCTACGAGACCCTTTATTGTCATGCTGCGGTTTATGGCAAGTAATTTCAATTGCTTATATTCGTTTTCGGGAATTCTGAAACAGACTGTGCGGAACTCGCTTTTGGGTGTTATTCCCAAATCTGCGCTCACAAGGCTTTTGATATACGAATCCATCGTCTGACCCTTTTCAGCCAACCTTGTTTTTACTTCTCGGTACAGATCTTCGGGAATTTGAGTTACTATCATTTTCACTTTTCAAGACCCTTTCTTATTTCAAAGCCGCCCTTGAAGGTGACTGTTATGGTGTTTTTGCTCTCAACCGTGACTTTTTGAATTAACTGCCGAACAGCCACATCATCGTATTCGGTCATGGTGAAATCTTCACATTCAAGCCGTTCAAGAACCGCATCCAATTCGGCTGAGCCCCTTTGCGCCGTCATCTGTTTTGCTTTTTCGGTTTCGATAAACTCACGGAGCGTTTTCATTTCATCGCTGAATTTCTCAATATCCGCCATTGCTGTGGCGGCTGTTTCGGGTATGGTCGCCAACTTTATCAATTCATCGATGTTGTGAGCGAGTTCGTCAATCCGCTGCTGCGCTGCCTGTACGCTGCCGTTGAGATTAGGATCAAGCACCTCGGTTATGCTTTCCCGAAGCACCTTTGCCACATCGTCCTTGACCTCGCAGAACTCGTTTATCGCGCTCACAATCGCTTTATGGAGCGCTTGCTCGTCAATGGTAGGGGAGCAGTGGCACTTTTTCTTGCCATATTGAATGCGATTTATACACCGCCACTTTATCTCCTTAAAGCCTTTGGCAGTCCATGTCACTCGCCTATAATGCGTACCGCATTCTCCGCATATCAGCAGCTCCGAGAGCGCATATTTAGCACTGTATTTGCCCTGTTCGCCTTTGGTGAGCTTGTCCGCAATCACTCGTTTCGCCGACCGCCTTGCCATTTCTTCCTGCACACGATTGAAAT
>CAJUMS010000224.1 GCA_910587465.1 uncultured Oscillospiraceae bacterium | reverse complement strand
TATTACCGGGAGAAGGTGGATTTTGTCTATAGGATGATTAGATATTAGTATTATTTTCGCGAGAACGGCAAAGCGGACGAAAAAATGCGTGAAAAACGCGACGCTATCGAGCAGGAGCTCCCCCGCTTTGTGGCTACGGTCGAACAGGAACTGAAAACGAGTCGCGATGTTCTTTCCATTATGGAAAACTTCAAAAAACACGCGGGAGTGCATTTCGCTTATGAATTAGATGTCACCACTGCCGATATGCGTTCGTCAAGCTATGAGGCGGCGCTTACAAGATTTGAGGCGCGTATCGGTTCGGCACAGTTATCCGATGTTGTTCGCGGTTTGGTATCGGTCATCAGAGGTGATGACAGCGCGGTATATTTCAAAATGCTGGCGCATGATTTCAAGCTGATTGAATTGCAGCGTCTGAAAGCAAAAGCGGCGAAGATACCACCGAAAATCCGCATTTTCAGCTTCGGAATGCTGATGTTGTTCCTCTTGACCTACTTGGTAGTCATGGGAATGCAGCTTCTCGACTCTCTTGGCTCGATGGCATAACGGAGGTGCGAATGAGAAAATTATTGAAAAGCAAGCGCGGCGAGGGCTACTTTGACATCGTGATCGTTGTGCTTGTGGTAGTCATGGTGATTGCGCTTATTATGGCAGTCGCGCCCGTTGTTTCCGCAAAAATTCAGCTTGACAATTACGCCGACGAGCTTGTGCGAGAAGCTGAAATATCCGGTCGGATCGGCTCGGAAACCACCGCGAGGGCGCAGGTCTTGACCGAGAGGACGGGGATCAAGCCGACAATACAGTGGTCGAGATCGGGAAAGGTGCAGCTCAATCAGGAATTCACGGTCACCTGCACTTATAAAATGGATATAGGGTTCGGCGAGTTCGGGAGCTTCCCCGTGACGCTGACGACAAAGGCTTCGGGCAAAAGCGAGGTGTACTGGAAATGACGAAAATAATCAAATTGCTGCGCTCGAGAAAAGCCTATTCCTCCGCGCCTTTAGCGGTCGTTATTGCGCTTGCGGGAATGATGTTTTTTGTGGTGCTTTGGCAAATTATTCGCTTGATTACTATATCTGCGGGAGTTAAGGACGCAGTACAGTCGGCTGTGATTTCAACCTCGGTAAATAATTATTCCAATGTCTATGACGGCGTTCGCGAGGGTTATTCGGGCGGGTATAGGTTTTCGGGAAATTCGTGGAAATCGGCAATATCTACGGGCAACGTTTACGGGCGGCTGGATCAACTGCTCGTACTGCAAAGCAGCAACGGAAAACACATTAAAAGCAATTCGGACGGTACGGAATTCGCGGTTTATGGGCTTTCTGTAAATGTGGATAACGCGCAGTTCGCACCCACATCGGGAGATATACCGCAGTTCTCCGCAACGTCGTATATTACGCTGGAAGTCCCGCTTTCATTCTGCGGAGATATTTTGCCGCCGATGAAGATCAGACTCTGCGTGAAGTCCAAATACACACCGAAATTCTGACGAATATCCACAGGAAAAAGAAAAAATTTTGTTGTATCTGTAGAAAAGAGCGTTTTTCGCTGGATAATTTTTTCCCGATATGGTAAAATGCAGATAACAGCAAAGCACCGACATGAAAGGACTGGTGATTTTATGACA
>CAJUMS010000223.1 GCA_910587465.1 uncultured Oscillospiraceae bacterium | reverse complement strand
TTATACCTTATTTTTCACCAATTTGCAACAGGTTTGTGCGGTGTTGCCTTAAATAAGTCACATCCGTGCGGAATTTTTCGCCAAGGATATCTTTCAGATCAAACTCGTAAAAGTACTTTTCGGCAAATTCAGCCGCTTGACGCTTTTCCCCCGTATTCTTTATTTCAATGAAATATTTGCCGTTGTTGTCAGCGGCATACAGCTCGTTTGCCGCACGGTCGAAAACTTTGATCGAATACACGCCGAATTCCGCACCACTATCGGTTTCCCACGTCTCCAGCTTGACATAACCGTCTCCACAGTTTTTCACGTCGTAGTACATAATTCGGTCGCCGTTGTCGGGAACGGGCAGCCTGTTGCGGAGATTTATCCATATTCTGCCATCTTCGGAACGAAGCTCGGTCTCAAGCGCAAAGCCGCCGAAGTCGCTGTTGTGAGTGAGTACGCCGTCGACGCAATACCAGCCGCAGCCAAATCCGCCCTCGGGAATTTCACGCAGATATTTCTTCAACGGAAGCAGCCCGCCGTCAAGAATTGCCGCATAAAATTTTGCCAAGTCCTCGGCGGTGGTTACGACTTCATTCGGGAACTCTCCCTCAACACGCTTTGCGCCGCTATAAGCCACAGTGTCCGAATTGCCCGAAAACGTCGTATCGAGCATTCTAAGCGGCTTGCAAATATATTCCTCGAGAATATCCGCAAACGGCAAATTGGCGCTTTTTTCCAAAATCAGCCGCAAAATATCATAGTTTGCCATATTAACGCAAAATTCTCGTTTATTACCAAAAGTAATTTTCTCAATAATATCACACGGCGTATAAGTGCGCTGAAGCGTTCTGTATTCCGTCGCTTCCCACGTCAAGTCCGAAAACGCTGTATATTGCTCGTTCCACTCCTCGTAAAGCTTATCGATCTGAACGTCGGATGTCATATTCAGAAGATCACGTACCGTTACTCCGTCCGCGCCGCCGGTCTCGGGAAAATGCTCCGATACCGCGCTGTCAAGTGAGATCAGCGCCTTTTCCGCGAATAACAAGACACAGTACGCAGTAAGCTGTGTCGTGACCCACCCTAGCGGAAAACGGCAGCGCGGCGTAAAACCGATATCGTTTTCAAAGTCTGCGCATCCCCATGCGGCGAAATATTCGTCGTCCGAGCCGCGGCAATAGGCAAACCCGCTGTAATTATAGTCGCGGCATATCTTGTCAAACCAAGGCGATACGGCGGCAGCCCGTGAAAGCTCCCCGTCTACGCGCCCGATAAGCCGTTCGATACGCGACCTTTCCTCCTCAAGCCTGCGCCGTCTCGCCAGCAGTTTGCTGCTCGGCATATCCACGGCGCAAAGCTCCCTCAGCGGAAATCCAAGCTCCTTGTAGTGCAGGATTCTCCTCAGTTCTTTGAGTGAATGCTCGTCATAGTAACGATACCCGCTTTCGCTCACCTCAGCGGGCTTCAACAGTCCTATACTGTCGTAATATTGCAGCGTGCGTACGGTAACGCCGGTTTTCTTCGCCATCTCGCCGATAAGCATTTTCATAATATCGACCTCCTTTCTCTAATTGTAAACCATTACGCGGCGTTAAAGTCAAGAGCTTTTTCGGATAATACTAATCTCTAACCAAGATATAGACAACCGAGAGAAAATATGATATAAT
>CAJUMS010000222.1 GCA_910587465.1 uncultured Oscillospiraceae bacterium | reverse complement strand
GATATGAATACACGGCTATCTCCCCGTAGGAAAGTCCGAGATAAAATATCTCATTGGGCAACGGGAAGTAGTCCTTGATTGGGTCGCGTTTCGGGTATTTACTGTTTCTCATCTGCGCCTCACTTTCCCGTCTTTTCGTCAATCCAACGCTGTAATTTTTCCTTGGGAACGACTAACCGCGAGCCAATTCTTATTGCGGGAAAGTCTTTTTCGTGCATTAACTCGTAGCTGCTTGACACGGAAACGCCGAGCAGCTTGGCAAGCGTTTCCGCGTTCAAGAACAGCGGCAGTTCCTCATAGCTTGTGTATAATGCTTCTTTCAAATTTTCGACCTCCTGTAAAATTTTAAGGACGACCAAGAGCAAAACAGCTTTTCCGTTTGCTTTTGATCGTCCATATTATTTTAGCACATCACTTGAAATTTTTCAATAGTTATGCTATAATTAAAGCACATACTCTATTTCTTTTTTCATATTCTCTATTTTTGAAAATATTTTTTGGAGGTTCTCCGTGTTCAATTTCAGAGCTTACTTTTGGGGTAATGACGTTTATATAAATGAAAAATACAGATACAGTTCCAATGAAATTCTTATCGCTTACCTGAATGACAGGCGCGTAAAATATATTTTGGACTCGGATTTTGTCTACAAACTTAAGGAATATAAACGCTGCTTGACTATATCTCCATATATGGATCATTATGATTTTTCGAGATATAACGATAATGTTTACGCTGCTATGAGTGTGCTCGAAGATATCAATCGCATTATTTTCTCGCTGCCGCCGTTTGATAGAACGTTAAGCTATTCCGTAATAAAGCTAGACGATATTCTGAACGGCTATGACCGTTTTTTCGGGGACGGGCTTGATTCTATGGACTATTCGCTTGGTCGTGTTGACGAGGATTTTGTGAACGAATACGGCTACGGCGAAAAAGATGATTATGATCATTACTCCCTTAGGCTGAACAGATTTGATCTCCTGCCGCTCGACAAAGACGATTTGGCGGATGAGGATATCGCCGACGACCTACGCGAATTAAACGGCAGCATTGATTCTTTTTTCGATATATACATCGACTTCTTAACCGCATATCTTCAAGTTTATCAGACTTATAAACCCTTTATCCGTGATTGGCTTAACCGTAATGAGGCGTTCCCGAGCTCCGATGAAAACGCGCGTTATTTTACGGATTTTAACCGCTCCAAAGGATTAAACTTTGAACAGATAAAGTGCAAAATGCAGTCGTTTGGGTACAAATCCATACTTGACGAGGGTAGCAATTCTATCCTATGTGAGGAGATAAAGTTCACCGATTTAGGCTCGTTTCTATACTATGACTTCTTTCACGGTATAGCTCAGAACTATCTTCCGAATCGCTGCAAAAACTGCGGGAAGTACTTTTTGATTCGCGGTACATGGTACTATACATACTGCGATAACCTGTTTGCAGACGAGCCAGACAAGACCTGCCGTGATGTTGGCTCGAAACGAAGTTACGACAAAAAATGCAAAAACGATCCGATCTGGCAGACTTATAACCGTGCGTACAAGGCGCACTACGCCCGTTATATGAAAAAGAAAATGACGATTGCGGAGTTTAAGGAGTGGTCGAGGTTTGCCTCCGAAATTCGAGATAAGGCTTTGGCGGGAGATATTACTTTTGAGCGGTATTATG
>CAJUMS010000221.1 GCA_910587465.1 uncultured Oscillospiraceae bacterium | reverse complement strand
AACCATGGCTGGCTTGCCGTGGATTTACCCGATAAATATATTATAGTAGGAGGATAATGATCAATGAATAAGACAGATTTTATAAGAGCAGTAGCAAAACGGCAGGGAATAACTTTCCGAAAAGCAAGCCGCGAGGTCAATGATGTGATGGACACATTGCGCGTTATCCTGTCAAGAGGGGAAGATGTTCAACTTGGTGGGTTCGGAACATTCGATGTGCTTACAGATTTGATGGGAGAGCGTATTCCCGTGTTCAAAGGAGGCAAGGCATTAAGAAAAGCGCTGAATACTATCAAGGGGGAATGATGAATGGAAAATCAGAAGAAGCCAATCGACATTCTTTCCGAGGAACAGCTTGACGCATTGGCACAAAGCCTTTTGCCGGTTATGCAGGAATTTTTCCGTTCGGAGAGGGGCAAGAAGATCTGGGCGGAACATCTTCGTGAGATAGAGCAGAGCAGTGAGAAAGCGGCTTGATCATAGCACGTTTAAAAACAGAATAAAATTTAATTTTACCGCTTTAAAGTATTGGCAAATGTTTTTGAACGTGGTATAATCATATTATAGAACGACAGAAAAGTTCTTGACAAACTATATATTATAATGTATAATAAAGGAGGTCGTTAATGTGAGGGCAGTGATTTATGCGCGGTACTCCTGTGACAATCAGCGGGAGGAAAGCATAGAGGGGCAGCTTCGCGAGTGCCGTGAGTTTGCCGCCCGTAAGGGTTATACGCTCGTCGGTTCGTACATCGACAGAGCGGTATCAGCTAAAACAGACAATCGCCCCGAGTTCCAAAGAATGGTCAAGGAGAGTTCGGGAGGACTTTTCGATGTGGTTATTGTCTGGAAGTTGGACAGGTTCGCGCGTAACAGATATGACAGCGCACATTACAAGGCTGCGCTCCGCAAGAACGGCGTGAAGGTCGTATCCGCAACTGAGGTCATATCCGAGGGTGCGGAGGGTATCATCTTGGAATCGGTGCTTGAGGGTTATGCCGAATATTATTCGGCAGAGCTTTCCGAGAAGGTTATCCGCGGAATGACGGAGAACGCCCTGAAGTGTCAATACAATGGCGGGTTTGTTCCCGTTGGTTACAAGATAGACGAGCAAAAGCACTATCAGATCGACGAGCTGACCGCGCCGTTCGTTAAAGAAGCGTTCTTGATGTACATCAATGGCAAGCAGATCAAAGATATTGTGAAGTATCTCGATGACAACGAGGTTCGTTCTTCACAAGGAAACAAGATAAGCAAGACCGCGGTCACAGCGATCTTGCAAAATCGAAAGTACATAGGCGAATATCAATACCGTGATGTGGTCGTTCCCGATGGGATGCCCGCGATAATTTCCAAAGAGCTGTTCGCGTTGGCAATGGACAGGCTGGAGAAGAATAAATATGCTCCGTCAACCTATAAAGCTGACGAGAGGTATCTGCTTTCAACCAAACTGATATGCGGCTGTTGCGGAGCGACTATGGTCGGAGAGAGCGGTACGGGGCGCAATGATAAGAAGTATCATTATTATAAGTGTTCAAACGCCAAAAAGAAAAAGGATTGTAAGAAACGCACGGTTCGTAAGGCTGACATTGAGGAAGTAGTGCTGCGAAAAACCGTTTCCTACGTCTTTGATAAAGAGATAATGGACGGTATTGTGAGCAGAGTTCTTCAATGGCAGGGGCGAGAGAACACTACCTTGCCTTTGCTCCAAAAAGAGCTTGCCGATGTTGAAAAGTCACTTTCCAATGTTATGGCAGATC
>CAJUMS010000220.1 GCA_910587465.1 uncultured Oscillospiraceae bacterium | reverse complement strand
TGTACACTATAGTCAATTGACAAAGCTGTAAAAAGATAGTATAATTGTACTATATAATTAATACAGTAATATTAAAGCATTAAACCAGCCCCCTTGACGGGGCGCAGCAAAGCTGCAAAACCGCATGTGCAGCTTTGGGGGTAACATTTGAGGCGGGGACTGCCCGCGGAAAGGAAGAAATTTTATGGCATCGGTTCTTGAAGTCAGGGGACTTTCAAAAAAGTACCCCAAGAAAGACGTTTTAGCTGCCGACGGGGTAAGCTTCAGCGTTGACGAAGGCGAGATATTCGCTCTTATAGGTCCAAACGGAGCAGGCAAAACAACTACCATTCGCATGATATCCACTCTTATACAGCCCACTGGCGGAGACGCTGTCGTGGCGGGGCACAGCGTTGTTAAGGAACCCGACAAGGTAAGGGAGAACATCACATATCTCCCCGACGAAGCAGGAGCCTACAAGACCATGACGGGCATAAATTATCTTGAATTTATGGCGTCCCTTTTTGCAAAGGACAAGGACGAGCTTGACAAATACGTGGAGCGGGGCAAGGCTATATGCGGTCTGGAGGACAGACTTTCGGACAAGATAGGAGGATACTCCCGCGGCATGATAAGAAAGCTCCTGCTCGTAAGGGCGGTAATGACCGAGCCTAAGCTTGCCATAATGGACGAGGCGACTTCCGGTCTGGACGTTATAAACGCCCTTGAAATACGCAAAATGATAAAGGCTCTTGCCAAGGAACACCACATGGCGTTCCTGCTGTCCTCCCACAATATGCTGGAGATCGAGTACGTTTCCGACCGCGTGGGTATAATGACCGGAGGAAAGCTCATGGCTGTGGGACGTATCGGCGAGCTTAAAGAGCGGTACGAAGCCGCTAACCTTGAGGAAGTATTTGAAAGGGTGGTGAAGAACAATGAAGTTCGGTAATTTGCTTAAAAAAGAGCTGCGGGAGCTTATCACAAAGCAGGCGCTAATCAGTATGGTATTCACAATGGCGCTGCTTATCTTTATGGGGCAGATCATGGGCGGCGCAATGGAGGAAGGCTTTGACACATCCAAAATAACTCTCTGCAATCAGGACGACAGTCAGTTTACCGCCGGCATTCTGAAAAAAATAGAAGCCTCCAAAGCCACGGAAATAAACTACGTGACCTTTGAAAGCGACGACTACGCCGCAGAGATGGAAAGGCTGGATATTAAAAACGCCGTTATAATTCCTAAAGGATACGGCGAGAGCATTACGGAGAAAAAAGAACCCGCACTGATAAAATTTGTCAGCAAAATGCAGGCGGGAGGAATAACCTCCTCGATCAGCACGGTATCGGGTGCGGACGTTATCGACGAAATACAAAACGTCTGCATGAACGAAGTCATGAGCGGGAACTACGGTCTTACTGACAGCGACATCGCTCTTATAAGAGAGCCTATGACAACAGTTGAGTACACGGTAAACAACGGCAAGACCGCTCAGGTGTCCGCCTCCGCGCTGGGAGCCATAACCATGATGCAGTCCATGATAGCGCCCTTTGCGATATTCTTTCTGCTTCTTATGGCGTCCCAGATGATAATGACCGCTATTTCCACCGAAAAGATAGACAAAACCCTTGAGACGCTTTTATCCGCTCCTGTTTCGAGAATGACCGTTCTGTCCGCAAAAATGGTTGCCGCAGTTATCACCGCGCTGATGAACGCACTGTTTATGATAGTGGGATTTGCGTTCTACATGATGGGCATGATGGGAAGCGCGACGGCTGAAATGTCCACGGCTGTAAACGGCATTGATTCGTCAGTAATGACAGAGGGCG
>CAJUMS010000219.1 GCA_910587465.1 uncultured Oscillospiraceae bacterium | reverse complement strand
AACCATGGCTGGTCTGTCATGGATTTACCCGACAAATATATTATAGTAGGTGATTTTATGATTTTTGCGGACAAACTGGTAAGGCTCAGAAAAAAGAGCGGAATGTCGCAGGAGGAGCTTGCCGAGAGAATGAACGTTTCACGGCAGTCGGTGTCGAAGTGGGAGAGCGCGCAGAGCGTTCCCGATCTGGAAAAAATATTGCGGCTCGGCGAGCTGTTCGGCGTGACGACCGATTACTTATTAAAAGACGAGATAGAGGACGAGGAATTTGTCGGAAAGGACACGTCCGAGTGCAATCGAAAGATAACGCTCGCCGAAGCGAACGAGTTCCTTGAGCTGCGGAAAAAGGCTTCGTGGCGCATTGCTCTGGCGACGTTCCTCAATATCGCCGCGGTTACGCAGCTTATTATATTCGGCGGCACGACGACGCTGTCCGAGCCGCCGTTCCCAGAGAACGCCGCCGCTGTGCTCGGAATGGCGTTGCTGCTGGTAATGGCGGCTATCGCGGTTGGAATTTATCTGTATACGGGCGCTCAGAGCAAGCATTTTGAGTTCCTCGAAAAAGAGGAATTTGAAACGGAATACGGCGTTGTCGGAATGGTCAAGGAGCAGCAAAAAGCGTTCCGCAATACCTATGTGATGAACAACATAATAGGAGCGTGTTTGTGCGTGATTTCGCCCGTGCCGGTATTTGCCGGAGCGCTTATGACGAAAGATTTCACTCGTGTGCTGCTTCTGGCGACAACAATGCTTATCGCGGGCGTCGGGGTGGTGTTCTTTATTACCGCGGGGGTGCGCGAGGCAAGTATGCGCAAGCTGCTCGGAGAGGGCGACTATTCCCCTAAATACAAGCGCAGGGCACGATTGGCGGCAAAGATCTCACCGATATACTGGAGCATTGTCGTGGCGGTCTATCTGGCGTGGCTGCTGTTTATTGACGGGAACAAACACGAGTCGAATTCGTGGGTGGTGTTCCCCGTGGCGGGCGTGCTGTTCGCAGCTGTGCTCGGGATATGCAGCATAGTGGACCGCAATAACAAAAACGACGATATATAACGGTTTACAACAGTTGAAGATTACGTTTTGCTTTAATACGTCCTTTGTGCAAAATAACCAAATTTAACATTTATTTTTGTAATATGAATATTTGTTTATACACATATTTTGCTTGATTTATTATTGAAAATATTGTATAATAAGGTTATAAAGCTTTTAATTCAATCCAAAGGAGCTGGAATTATGAACATAGACAACATCACTCTGTTGGACGTGATCGACCGTCAGACATTGCAGTCGCTGCAAGACGCTTTCGCCGAGGCTACGGGAATGGCGGCGCTCGCGACCGATGACACGGGCTCGGTAACGCGCCTGAGCAACCCGACCGAATTCTGTATGAGCCTTACGCGCAAATCTTCGATAGGCTGTGAGCGCTGCAACAAGTGCGATTTACAGGGCGGAGCGGATTCATCGCGCACAGGACGTCCGTCCGTTTACTACTGCCACGGCGGACTGGTGGACTTTGCCGCGCCTATCATCGTCAACGGTAGGCATATCGGATCGCTCATCGGCGGTCAGGTGCTGACGCAGGAGCCCGACGACGCGAAATTCCGCAGGATCGCCGCCGAGATCGGAGTAGACCCCGATCGTTATGTTAGCGCAGTACATAAGGTCAAGATCGTTCCCAAGGAGCAGATCGACGCCGCCGCTAATCTGTTGTATCAGATGGCTAACGCGCTGTCCGATGTGGGATATCAGCGTGTTCTCGCGCAGGAGCAGGCAAACCGTGACGCCTCTGTCGTATCAGAGATACAGGTTCAG
>CAJUMS010000218.1 GCA_910587465.1 uncultured Oscillospiraceae bacterium | reverse complement strand
TTAATTGATTTAATGGAATGTTGCCGATTTCGGGAATGATATGCTGATATATTCTATTCTCGTATTCCAACTGAGTTGTTATGCGAATTGTGTGCTTGCAGTATGTTTGATACCAGAAGTCTATCCATTCGCCAAATGGCATTTCAGAATTTATTTTTTCGGTAGGCTTTCCGAATTGAGATTTTAATTTCTCAAGTTTTTCAGCACATTCCATCTTGGTTTTGGCTGTAACATTTTTTGTTATGGGTAACCCTTTATCATCGTAACCGACGACTACACGACCTTCCCAGCGTCCATCCTTTCTAAGCCGAAGTGTACCTTCGCCTTGCTTTCGTCGTTTAGCCATTCTCAACACCTCCGATAATTTCGTCCATAAAATTACCCACGATTCTTGCCGCGCTTTTCTGCATATCGGTGGTAACGTGGGTATAATTATCTAATGTAAAGCTTGCATTCGCGTGCCCGAGAATTCCGGATAATGTTTTCGCGTCAACTCCGCCCGCTATCACGTGAGTCGCGAATGTGTGGCGCAGGTCGTGGAAACGTATTGATGGTAATTCCGCCTTTTTCAAGAGCGTTTTGAGACGTTGATAAGCGCATTGTGGGTTCATCGGTTCTTCAGCATTGCGTAAGTTGGGGAATATCCATTCGCTATTGATATTTGTTTTTCGGCGGCATAATAATTGCGCGGTGCTTGGCGGCAGCAGAATTTCTCGTGAGCCTGTTTCGGTTTTGGTTTCTCCTATAAGCATAACGCCGTTTATGGTTTTTCCAATACTGCGCTGTATTTTTAATGTGCCGCGGTTCTCATCAAAATCTTCCCACTTTAATCCGCATATCTCGCCTTTGCGTAGTCCTGTGGTAATCTCGGTGTAGAAAAAATCGCACCATCGTTTATCAATTTTTATGACTTCAATAAATTTATCAAGCTGCTCATCATTTAAAATTTGCTTTGGAGCATAATTGTTTTTCGGAAGTTTAGTTCCGTTAGTCGGATTATTCACAATCAGCCGCTGTTTTACCGCTATATCAAGCGTTTCATGCAGCATCATATGTACTTTGCGAACCATGCTGTCCGCAAGTTCCATTCCATGCTTTTTATCGGATTTTACACGACCGTTTTTCTTGATAGTATTATAGAACTTCTGTATTTCCTGTGTTGTTAAAGCTGACAGCGGACGATTGCCCAAGTGGGGATTTATCTGATTTTTTATCATGGCTGTGTAGCTGAACAATGTATTTGGGCGAACATAGCAAATTATATATTCGTTTATCCACTTGTCGAGCCATTCGCTTAAAAGCATATTGCAGTCCTCGCTGAGATCAGCGTCGCGATATATTTCAATCATGTCATGCAGTTTTTGAGTCAGCTCCGCTTGAGTTTTCGCAAGGATATATTTATATATTGGCTCTCCGTTATTCTTATGCCCAACAACGATTCGACCTTCCCATCGTCCATCGTCACGCTTGCGAACCATTCCGTCGCCTGACGGTCTGCGTTTTGCCATAGCAGCACCTCCCTTGTAACCACACATCATACCACAAAAAATCCGAAAAGTCCAGCGGTTTTTTGTCTTTATTTTTGGCATGACCTTTTTATGCTGTCGAGTACTGTAATGCTATTACTGCTATAATTTTTCTCCTTTCCCAAGAGACCGCCCTTTGACAAGCACCTTTTTTCTTCAAAATGATCCCAACGGTCGGCTCTGCCGTCCGTTGGGATCTGCGAGAGGGCGGCTCGCCGACCCCTCGCTTTGTCCTGCTTTCAAATAAGGGCGCCTCTAAAAACCCCTTTACAAATGCGTGAAAAAGTGGTAAAATAAAA
>CAJUMS010000217.1 GCA_910587465.1 uncultured Oscillospiraceae bacterium | reverse complement strand
GGAATCCGGCACGGGGATCGACACCGAATACGGAAAGCTGTATATCAACGAGGACGTACCATTCGAGGAAATCTTCAACGGAACAACATTCCCCGCTTATTATTGCGAGCCTAATTCGGTCGCGGGAGTCGAGATCGGGTATGGCAGCTTGATTGAATTTGTGGAAATACCGTGCGAGGATATCGCGATCAAAAAGGCGCTTTGCAGACTCGGCGCGGATAGCTTAAAGGACTGCAAAATTTCGGTCGATTTAACACGGGATATCTCCGACGAGTGGTCGGAGAAGATATCCGAGGTTGAAAAGACAAAGGATATTTTCGGGCTGAACGAGCTACTGAAAACCGAGGATGTTTGCATAAATCGGGAACCGCCCAAAAGCATATTCTATCGGGAAATGTCAAAGTGGCTGAGAGAAAATAAGTTTGAGTTTTTCGAAAAAGACGGCTGTATGATAGTTTCCGTTGATGACGGTGCAGAGGCGAAGATATATAACAACGGTATTATTGCGGCACTTACCGAAAAAGTTGGCGATGAGTATAACGACATATTGCAGGCTGCAAGAAATATTTACAAATGCTGCTCCGATTACGAAAAAGCCGCACCGCTAAAGGCAGAGGGCTTGTCGGAAAACTACCGCTGCCTTGCGGAGTTTAACGGAACGGTGCTTGCGACAAAGCACACCGAGTATGGTTTTGAGTTTGTGACCTGGGACAGAACCTATGACGGAAAAGCGATTTGTCAGGGTAATTACTTTGAGGATTATGCTGCGGCAAAGGAAAATTTCGCGACCCGGTCCGGACTTATCGATAAGGGTAAGCTGTTCACTACGGAAGAACTTGAACGAATCGGAAAGTGCGTGGATTTCACTATGAGGCACAACGGTGATCTCAATTTTGATGATTGCGAATGTCTCAAAAAGTTGAACGAGAAAATCTCGGAAAACCTTCCCGAGCAGCAGAGCGAAGCTCCGGAAATGTCGATGTGAGGTAGGTGCGATATGAAGATAAAATTTAAAAGTGCCCTGCACAGAAAGATGTTTACGGAGTTTATCACCGCGAATGTGAAAAATCCATATCTCAGTCGCAATGAATATGTTGCGGCTGTTTTTTTATTGTCCGCGGATAAGTTTTTGTGGAGGAAAGCGCGGGGTGCGCTGACCGGATATTCCGTCAATTTCAAAAGCCTTGATATAGCGGGAATTTCTACCGAGGGATACGCATTATTTACGGCGGCAAAAGCAGTATATCACGGCAGCGTAGACATTTCATTACATGAATTATGCGATGCGAATTTAATCGACGATTCAACCGTGATGACAATATTTGCGGGAGTTATGCTGTTCAGGAATGGCATTGGACTGCTGAATTGGAGGTTTTAAGATGATAAGATTTTTTATCAAAAACGGAAATAATTCCGTAAAATTTGACGCGCCTACGGACGAGTTGTTTGACCATTTGGGCAGCATCGGTATCAACGAAGATATTCCGATCACTTGCAGCGAGAAAATATATCTCGACTTTTACCCCACCGACGATAACGATAAAATTGCGAAAATCGTCTGCGAAAGGCTGCTGCCCGACGATAAAATTTCCGATGTAAATCGGCTTTGCGCAAGGCTTGACGGGCAATGGCAGATTACCGACGAGGAATTTGAAAACGCCCTCTCGGAAAATGATGTTCGAGGCGCACTGAACATAAAAGCGGCTTATGAGAAGTTGCGCGAGGATTTGACACAAGTAAACGATTTGAGTATGTGACGGTGCGAGCCTTAACATAAAAATTTGATGTTGTATAATAAAACTTGACACCAAATTCTCAAAGAAGTATAATGCA
>CAJUMS010000216.1 GCA_910587465.1 uncultured Oscillospiraceae bacterium | reverse complement strand
CAAAAAACTCGTTTTTTTTGAGAAAATTGTGTAAAGTTATATTGACAAAATCATAAAAAGTGCGTTTGCGAACGATATATTCCACAACGAGCTGTATCAGGTATATAAAAAGCAGACTGATGTGCGCGACAAGCTGCGCTCCGAAGCGGAAAACGTGATGAAAAATATGCTGTCCGAGCTGCAGAATAATAATCAATTTGATCCACAGATTGAACAGCTTGTTTTGAAATTACAGTCGCAGCTTAAAAATTCCAAAGGCAAAAAAGTCTACGGATATCTGCAGCCGAACGTTAAGAAAACAGTTGATCAAATCGTAGCGGAGCTTGCCAAAAATCCCGTGCTAAAAAAGATGTATGATGAGTGGTGCGCTCTCGAGCAGCAGAAATATGAAACCTATACGAGCGCCGTGCAGAAGTTCCCACCGTTAGAGGAAAACAAAATATTCAAGCCGATCAAAAATGCTGTGATCCGTGCAGTGCTGGAAATAGAAAGTCCGGCACAAGAACTTGATTCGGAGATGTTTCTGGATAGTGATGAGAACGACTTCGGCGAGGCTCAATCGTCAAGCGGGGTATATATCAAATGGACAGAGGAATATAAATCTGCTTGTTCCGAGTTATATAAAAATCACGATATTCCCAAAGCACTCGAACTGTTCCGAACTGAAGCCGAAAAAGGAAATGTTCTTGCGCTTTTCGATCTTGGAAAGATGTATCGGAATGGCTTGCTCGGTAAGGATAATATTCCCAAAGCCGATGAATATTTTCAAAAGGCTCTGCAAGGCTTTCTCGCGCTCGAGCCGACCGCAAAGCGGCTCCGCGATTATGTGCAATACCGAATCGGGAAAATGTATGCGCTCGGTTACGGCACGGAACAGGGCTATACAGCGGCGTTCGAGTGGTTTAAAAAATCCGCGACGGCGGGAAATAAATTCGCGCAATATTCGCTCGGCAGCTTATATTTTTGGGGGAACGGTGTACCGCAGAATTACGAGAAAGCGTTTGAATATTATAAGCTGTCCGCCGATCAGGATAACGCCTACGCTTGCTACGAAACCGCGAAAATGCTTCGTGACGGCATCGGAGGCGAAAAGGACGCGGAGCAAGCGGAGATATATTTCCAAAAGGCATATAACGGATTTTTAAAAATAGCCCAAGACAGTCCCGATGATAAAATAATATATCGGCTCGGCGTGATGACGTTCAGCGGAACAGGCTGCGACGCGGATCGTGAGTTGGGCATCGAATATATAAAACAGTCCGCCGAGCTGGGCAACGAGTACGCTCAAGCGTTCTTGGAAAACAGCAACAGATTCGCTCACACCGCAACGCAGAATGCCGTACTCTCCATGCTGTTCTCGTTCGGCAGACTTATCTCCGACGATTACAACCGCAGTCTGCACGGACAGAAATTACGCACCGAGCATAAGTTGAAAGCCGCTATCCGCCGCAAGAAACAGGCACTCGGCATGAAAGAAAATCCGTTGGAAAATCCACAGTTCAAATAGAGGTGATCGATTGCTAAATAACCGCGAAATTTATTCCACAAATTTGCCACACCGCGCAATTGCGGTGTATATGTACCTGCGCGACCGTGCAGGAAAGGACGGCTCATGCTACCCCGCTGTTTCCACGATAGCGCAGGACTTGAAGATGTCCAAAAGCACCGTAAAACGCGCGCTCGGCGATCTTGAAAAAGCGCACTACATTCGGCACGAGCGCAGATATCGACAATCGGGCGGCAACTCATCAAATCTGTATTTTTTGAACCGACCGCCCTAATTTTTAAAAAAATAAATCGACTGACAAGGGCGAATTCTGCCTTGTCGGTGGTCTATGGATAGGTTCATCATGATGTTGTATAATAAAACTTGACACCAAATTCTCAAAGAAGTATAATGCAAG
>CAJUMS010000215.1 GCA_910587465.1 uncultured Oscillospiraceae bacterium | reverse complement strand
CTCAAGCCGAAAAAAGGGCAGCAAAGCTAGCCTTGAAGCACAGGCATCAAAGCGGCACAATTATGAAATTCCGATTTAGGCAGAACGTTTTGCGGATTTGAGAGAACGAATCGAGAATTCGGTTTTGAATATAATCGCGGCGGCTGCGACCGCAAGCAGAGCAATGTGGGCGACGGTGTTCAGATTTTGCGCGGCGTTAAGTCCGCGAACCCAAAGACGTTCTTGCTTTGTGCTCTTGAAACGGGAATTATAGCGTTCGGCTTCGGTTCTTAGAGCATAGATTTTCTTGAAAGAGATACATTCGCGGTCAATGGAAAGGCGATAGTCGTCGGGGAGAGTAACATATTTTGTGCAGCCTCTGTTTTTCTTTCCGTTGTTCCAATTTTTGTGATTGCAAGGACACACAGCGCATTTTGAGGATTTCAGCGGACAGCAATATTTTTGGCGAGTGCGTCCGTTATCCGAGAATTTTCCGTCCTTGTGCATGGCGAGACCCGCTTCGCAAATAGGGTGACCGCTTGAAAGCTTTTTGGGATTTTTGGAATTTCGCTTGTTAAGCGGAATAACGCACTCTCCGAAGTAGACTTCCTTAACAGTATTGTAAATCGCTTTTACATCGTAACCCTTGTCAGCGATAAAAGTACATTCTTTAACGGATAAAAATTCATTGGTTTGGCTTAGAACATCAAGAGCAACACTGCTGTCGGCAACGTCGGCAGTGGTAGTAAGCTCGTAGATTGGTAAGCCTGTAATGCAGTCAACCAGCACGTGGTTTTTGTAACCCCAATAGAACTCGAAATTGCGTTCATTATGCTGATTTGAAGCGGTATGTACTCCGAGCTTGCAGTCCTTATCATTCTTAGGCTGATTGTCCTTTGAAAACTTGTTTTTCTTGAATGATTTGGGATTGTTTTGCGAAGTGTTTGCGGAGATCGGAGTCGAATCAAGCGCAATAAAAGACGTGTCGATAATTCCCATTTCGGAAAGCTTTAAAACCTGCGACTTCATAAGATCTTTCAAAATATCGTTGTCAAGGTTTTTAATAAAACGCTCAAAAGTATGATAGGACGGAAGTGGTTTAAGAATATTAAATCCGCAGTAATGAGCGATTAAAAGATTGTTTTGGAGATAATCCAAAAGGTCTGTAACATAGGAAAAGCATTCGCATTTCATCACAATGAAAGCGCGCAGCAGTGCTCTTTTGGAATAACCGTTTCTGCCGGTTGTAGCAGTAGATTCGGGAAAATCCGAAAGATCGAGGCATTCAAAAATCCGGTCATAAAATTTCGCTTTCGGCGCCGATGTAAACAGCGTAATGTCCTGTATAATTTCTTGGCGATAGATAAGAGCCAACCCCTTTCGTATGGTTTTCTTACAATCTAATTATACCAAATTCGGTTGGCTCTTTCTATATATTTTTTGGTTATAGTGATAGCTGTTTTGAACTTTGCTCACTGTTCCTCTTCTCATGCGGTTTGGTGAGTTTTGCTCAGGGCTAAAAATACCGTAAAAAGGAGGTTTATATGGGCATATCAATTTTAGACCCGCACCCCAACAACGAATGTCTTGATCTGGATTCAAACGAAGCGTGGTTTTCGTTTATATTCTGCGGAAGTCACATTGACAAGCTGAATCTGCACGCCTATGACTACTATTCGGGAAGCGAGGTAGCGGACGGCAAAAATGTCGTATACGAGGATGTTCCCGCGTTGGAAAACAAGCTCAATATATGGAACGGCGCGGGAAACGGAGTCAGGGTCAATGTCCGTGACTTTGTAAAAAACGCTTCCGTTTTCAGCAGCGACGGCGAATATACCTGGAGGGCGGAGCTTATTCAGGATATTGATATCGCAAACGGCAAGTATCCTGATAATATGGTTTATGAAGGGGTACTGTTGGGCGAGCCGGGATTCTACACCGTTGT
>CAJUMS010000214.1 GCA_910587465.1 uncultured Oscillospiraceae bacterium | reverse complement strand
CGTTCAAACCGATCGCAAAGGCTTATCAGGACGCTCTCGACCTTGCGCAAATGCAGGTGTCGACGGGCGTTTTTGATTACAACACAGCAGTCAGAAACGCCGTTAAATCGCTTACGGCAAGCGGTCTGCGCTTTGTCGATTACGCAAGCGGACACGTTAATCACGCCGATGTTGCCGTCCGCAGAGCTGTGATGACAGGGGTCTCGCAGATGTCGGGGAAAATATCCGAACACAACGCGGCGGAGCTTGAGACCGACCTTGTGGAGGTCACAGCGTACGCGGGGGCGCGTCCCGATCATGCGGAATGGCAGGGACGTTGGTACTCTCTTTCGGGAAAATCCAAGAAATATCCGTCCCTGGTGGAGGTCACGGGATACGGCACCGGTGCGGGTCTGAAAGGCTGGAACTGCCGACATGATTTTTACCCCGTTCTGGAGGGAATTTCCGTTCCCGCCTACACCGAGGAGGAACTGAGAAATATTGATCCTCCGCCTGTAGAATACAAGGGCGAGACCCTGACGTACTACGAATGCACTCATAAGCAGCGCAAAATGGAGACCGCTATCCGCAAGACCAAGCGGGAAATTATCGGCGCAAAAGGTTCGGGAGATGAGGAGATGTTTACCGCGAAGTCCGTGCTGCTCCGCAGACAGCGGGAGGAGTACAGGGCGTTTTCTCAAAAGGCAAATCTTCTCACGCAGAACGAGCGGTCTCAGGTTTATGGGTTTGACAGGAGCATAGCTTCTAAGTCCTCTTGGGCGGCGAGGAAAAAACTTGACAATTCCGGTAGAAGTGGTATAATAAATATAGGGAGTGATAAAGTGCGTATTTCAGCTATTGAACAACCTATAGAGCAGCAGCATACAGGCAAGGGAAATCCTAATGCGATTCTAACCTTTGACACTCCTCTAAACAACAGACAGCAGCAATTGCTTGAACAGCTCAATGAGTATGACAGCAAAGCCGTTGTATCGAAAAAATCTGTTAATATGGCTGACTTATCCGCTCTTACCGCTAAAACCGGCGATGAGTTTGCTATGTTTACAAAGGGAAACGAACGGCTGATTATACGTGGCAACAGTAAAATGGTGAATATAGGAATTGAGGACGCTGAAAAATTTGCTTCTGACGGCTATAAGTGGAGCGGACACACTCACCCCGGAATTGACAGATATTGCTTACAAGCTTCAGCCGGTGATATGGACATATTGAAATGTTTTAATCAGAAAATCAGTGTAATATATAATTCAAAAGGAAACTTCCAAACATTTGAAAAGGAGTGATATTATGTGCAAAAGGTTTGACGATTGGTCTCCGCAAATTGAAAAATATTGCATCGAAAACGGTCTCAATTTTGAAAAGGCTAAAAAGTTATCTAAAAGCTGGGGTATAGACGATTTAATGTTGCTGCACTATGATCCCGAAAAAGGAAAAATGGGACTGCGCGACGAAACGCCAATGCCATTAGCCCTTTATATAAAAAAAGGAGCGGACGGCGCTCTGGTTTTTGAACAAACGGAACATACAAAAAAATACCTTTCATAAAAAACACTGCCGCATAGCCGGCACAATAAAAGACACCGAACCGCTTTGAGCAGTCAAGGCGGTTTTCTTATGCAAAAATTTAATATGTTTACAAAGCGTTCGGTTCTCCAACAGTTGGAGGACAGGACGCTTTTTGTATGCCCGGAACGGCGTAAAACTACCCATCCTGCGAGGTGCAACCTCGTAAAAAAGTGTAAAGGAGAATTTTTATGACAAGGGAATTTTTGAAGCAGCTGGGTATCGAGGACAAGGATACCGTGGACAAGGTCATGTCGGAAAACGGCAAGGACATCAACGCCGAAAAAAACAAGTTCGGCGATTATGAGACTCTGAAAAATCAGCTTTCCGAGGCAAACAAGAAAATCGAGGAATTCGGCAAGCTTGATTACGACGGCGTAAAGGCAATGGCGGATAAGTACAAGGCTGATTTTGAACAGTCCCAGGCTGAAAGCAAAAAACAGCTTGACGAGCTTCGCTTTTCTCACGCGTTGGAGAAC
>CAJUMS010000213.1 GCA_910587465.1 uncultured Oscillospiraceae bacterium | reverse complement strand
TATATGTTGATATAATTATTTGCCTTGCTGTTGACCTGTTCAATCAGACCGATAACTTCCTCCAAAGAGTTTGCGCACGCGTAAGCGAGACTAGACAACTCCCCGTCGGGCGGCGTAAGATCCGGCACCATTACCGTAACGCACCCCGCCGACGCTGCGGAACGCACCCCGTTCGGCGAATCCTCGAGAGCCATACACTCACGTGTCTCAAGACCAAGCTCCCTCGCAGCATACATGTAGATATCGGGCTTTGGCTTGCCCTCCTCAACCATCGTCGCGCACACTATCTTGTCAAAGCATCCAAAAATTCCCATTTGTGTAAGATAATCCCGAGTGCGCTCAAGGTCTGTCGCCGTTGCGATCGCGGCGGGTATGCCGCTTCCGTTCAGAAACGTTAAAAGCTCCTTTGCTCCGCGTTTCAACTCCAAGGGATTTTCGGAAAGATATCCGTTCATAAGCTCCATTCTTCGCGAACGTATCTTCACGTAATCGAACTCCTCACCGAACAGCCCGCGCAAATACGGTATCGCGAACTTCCTGTGCAGCGACCGTATCGCGAGCGCGTGCTCCCTCTCCATCGGGAACCCCGCCTCATTCGCTGCCTGCACCCAGAAGCGCACCAACAGCTTTTCGGTATCGAGCAGAAGCCCGTCCATATCAAAAATAACAGCCTTAACCATACCACTGCCCTCAACCATAAAGACAAAACCACACAATTATTGTCATTCGCTTGAGCAGTCAGATTTTTCATCAGATTGTACAAATCGATTGCCGTAAGACTGTCGCAGCGTTTTGCCGCAAACATAATGCATTCAATCGAAATTTGTACAGGATGACGGAAAATATGAAAGCAAACGGACGGCAAAGGCGTTAGCCGCTAATTGCGCGGTATTGCCCAATTATTATTCTATTTTATTATATCACACTTGCATAAAAAAGTCAATGATTTTTGGCTATATTTTATACACAATTTCTCTTGCAAAAAAAATATATAAAAAAATTTGCAAAAATACTTGAAATTTCCGTATTATTGTGTTATAATTGTCAGGTATGGTATTGTAAACATTTATTATATATTTGGAGGAAGTTCTTAAAATGGGAATATTTGAAATTATCAGCGCGATCATTCTGATCATCGCATGTGTATTTATAGTTGTCGTCGTTCTTATGAAGGATACAAAGACCCAGATGTCACAGACGATCTCGGGCTCGACCTCGGACAGCTACTTCCAGAAGAACGCGGGGCGCACCAAGGAGGCTATGCTCAACAAAGCGACTATCGCGGCGGCAATCGTGTTCTTCGTGCTCGCTCTCGGCGTAAACGTCATCAACGTTTACTGGGGCGCGGGAAGTGACAACAACAGCTCGTCCGCGCCGACCAGCTCCGTTTCCTCGGACAGCTCGACAGGCAGCGACAGCACGGACAGCTCCGACAGCGGTTCGGACAACAGCACAAGCTCGGACAACTCAACCGACAGCGAAAGCGGCTCGGATACAAGCTCCGACAGTTCAGCAGGCACATCGAGCACGACCGAATAAATCACGACGGGCAGTCCATAAGCGACTGCCCTTTTGAATAATTCGGATCAAAATACGAAACATATTATATAAAGAGAGGAATTGCTTATGAACAGGCTTAAAACCAACATTCTGACAGCCTTGTACAAGGCTGTGGACGGGCTGACCGAAAAAGAACTTATAAAGTTGCTTGATCTGCCGAAAAAAATGGCGAAAAAGCTTTCAAACGATCTGGCGGATATGAAGAAATTCGGCGATATCAGCAACAAAAAGGGCGTGTGGCGACTGAAAAACGCCGAAGACTATTTCACCGCCGTTATAACGCGCGTCACCCCCCGTTCGGGATTTATGACCGAGCAGGGTGAAATGCCCGTTGAGTATTTCGTGCGCGGGCGCGACATGTGCGGCGCTATCCCGGGAGACATGGTATTGGCGAAGAGGATGCTCGCCGCTGTCGAGGACAGAGATCCCGAGGCTGTTGTGCTCGCGGTGCTCGAGGAGAGCGATATTCATAGACAAGTGCTTAAGATGTGCTACGATGT
>CAJUMS010000212.1 GCA_910587465.1 uncultured Oscillospiraceae bacterium | reverse complement strand
TTCGTCGGCAGTACCACCGAGATTATGGACTACGCTAAGCAGAGCACCGCAAGCGAGTTCATAATCGGCACGGAGAACAGCATAGTCCAGCACCTTGGTATCGACTGCCCCGAAAAGCGTTTCTATCCGCTTTCAAAGGATTTCGTCTGTCATAATATGCAGCTCACCAAGCTCGCGAGCGTACTACACTGTCTCGAGGGCACGGGCGGCGAGGAGATAACAATGGATGAGAACATGCGGCTCAGCGCTAAGATATGCATTGACAGAATGTTGGAGCTCGGCAATGGATAAGGCGCTCGTAGCCATGAGCGGCGGTGTGGACAGTTCCGCGGCGGCGCTTCTGATGAAGAACGCGGGTTTTGACTGCATAGGCGTGACCATGAAGCTCCACGATAGCGGCGGCGCGACCTGCTCCGAGAAAGCCTGCTGCACCGCCTCCGACGCGGAGGACGCGCGAGGCGTGTGCGTAAAGCTCGGCATACCGTATTATGTATTCAATATGTCCGCAGATTTCGACAAGAACGTAATTGAGCGTTTTGTACACTCCTACGAGGTCGGCGAGACACCAAACCCCTGTATAGACTGCAACCACTACCTGAAATTCGGAGGACTGTACCGTAAAGCCGCAGAGCTTGGCTGCCATTACATTGTAACGGGTCATTACGCACGGGTGGAGTTCGACGAAAAGCTGAACCGCTGGCTGCTGAAAAAATCGCTGAACGCTGCCAAAGACCAGAGCTACGTGCTGTATTTTCTGTCGCAGGAGCAGCTATCGCACACAAAGTTTCCGCTCGGTGAGTTCGCCGACAAATCGCAGGTGCGCCGTCTTGCCGATAAAAACGGGCTTATCAATGCCGCGAAGCGCGAAAGTCAGGACATCTGCTTTGTTCCCGACGGTGACTACGTTGCGTTTATCCGTCAATACCGTGCCGCGGACTATCCCGAGGGTGACTTTGTGACTGCCTACGGGAGCATTCTCGGACGGCATAAAGGCGTAATAAATTACACGATAGGGCAGCGAAAGGGCTTGGGAATATCCTATTCCGAACCGCTGTATGTGCTGAAAAAATCCGTATCCGACAACACGGTAACGCTTGGTACGGAGCGCGAGCTGTATTCGGAAAACCTTACCGCCCGTGATTTCAATTGGATAATGTACGCTGAGCCGCCTGCAGAGCCGATCAATGTGACGGTGCGCACACGTTATCACGCAAAGGAGGCGACAGCAGTTGCCGAGGCAAACGCCGACGGCACGGTAACGATACGCTTTGCCGAGCCGCAGAGAGCGATCTCGGCGGGGCAGGCGGTGGTACTGTACAGCGGCGATACGGTAGTAGGCGGCGGCACGATATGCTGAAAACGGTATAAACGGAATATCCCGAGGTTTCGCAAGAAATCTCGGGATAATTTATCCGCCGAACCTGAAGCTATACCTCTTCCGCCATAACATTCCTGCGAAAAAGCATAGAAACGCCCCAGCAAGCCGCCAGAGCGACAACTATATAAACAAGTCGGCTAAGAAACGCCGTCGAGCCGCCAAAAGCCCAAGCCACGAGGTCGAAGCTGAAAATGCCCATAAGACCCCAATTCAAGCCGCCGATTATAAGAATAGTCAACGCCAATTTATCCAAAGCCGTTCCTCCTCTCAAAGTTATTCAAGATTATTTTGCTCGGATATCGGAGATTTACCCGATGAAATTTTTTACACCGCATTTGTGCAAAATGATGAGTTTCAACTTTGAAATTGGCTTAACTTAAAAAGGGATTCGTCAAAATAAACATAATTTTAAAAATAGTTAAAAACCCCTTGACAAGTTCGTGAAAATAGTGTAAAATAATAAAGTCGTTGAGAGTTGTCGATAAATGTTGAAAGCGCTCACGTCATTGAAAATGGAAGTTTAGCTCAGCTGGGAGAGCATCTGCCTTACAAGCAGAGGGTCATAGGTTCGAGCCCTATAACTTCCACCATCGGCTTATTAGCCTTTGTCCGTAGCCGGAAGATAGATGTCCGAAATATCGGGGGTTGGTCTGAAGGGTTGCGGAAATCGGCCCGGTAGTTCAGTTGGTTAGAACGCCGCCCTGTCACGGCGGAGGTCGTGA
>CAJUMS010000211.1 GCA_910587465.1 uncultured Oscillospiraceae bacterium | reverse complement strand
CGTTGCCTTTAATGGTAAGGCTGTCGGTCAAGTTTACGGAAAGCATTCCCGCAGGAGTCCAGCAGTCGAGTGCCCAAGTGTACACCTTATACGTTCCGTCAGGATAGTAGGGTAAGCCCCCAGCGACTTACTATATTTCTATAGCAGTTTTCCAAAGGCTCCCCTCCGAACCGTGCATGCACCTCTCAATGCACACGGCTCTCCATTTACCTATCAGTCTAATTTTCCCGCATGCAGTTTAATATGGCAGGTTTCACATAACGCCATAGTTTTGCGTTTTCTCGCTATCATACGCTTTTCCCATGCCTTCTTGCCTTTAAGATCTTTCAGCTTTCTGACATGATGAATATTCAGCTCCACATTTTCCGCACCGCACCACTCGCACTTGCACGCTTTAAGACGTGCGGCGAGGCTTGTTCGGCTCGTATTTCCGTAAAGCTTAGGAATAAAATCCACATTACCCGCTCCAATGTTTGTTCTGTCCTTCCGAAATCCCTTGTTATAGAAATATGCTGTTTTTTCACCTGCCTTCGTCATATATTTAACGCCGAAATCTTTGTGACCATATTTCTTTTTAACTTTGCTGACATGCAGCTTATATTTCGCTCCGAACGTTTTGAACATACTCATTTTCATGATATAACCAAAGGTGTTCAATACGCTCACGTTGTTTGCCAAACGATAATAATTGTATAGCCCTCGGATTTCCGCGTTATACTGTGTAAGGATTTCGATATCATCATTGCAGATTAGATTTGCCCTGTGGAAAGGATAGTAAATTTCTTTGCCCTTTTCGCCGATTTTTATTTTGAGAGCGCTGTAATCCGTTAGTTTACTCTGCCATTTTTCATGAGGGACAAGAAGTTTTATTTTGCTGTTTCTCGACCTCATTTTTCTGCCGTTTTTGTCTTTTATAAATCCGCTGTCCGAGTATGCGCAGATATCGTAGCCTAAAAACCTTGCTTTATCTTTTGCGTTCGTTATAAGCGTTTTTTGGTCCGACAATTCCAGCCGAAGTTTTTCTGACAGAAACTTTTTAATTCCCTCCTTTACTGTTTCGGCGTCCTTTTTTCCGCCAATTACCCCGCACAGCCAATCATCAGCATATCTTACATATACCAGTCTGCGGTAACTGCCGTCCATCGGGTCGGTGCGAGTGTGCTTGTACAGCTCGTCATACAATACTTTCAGATTGGATTTTGCTGTTGACTTTTCTTCATCTGAAAGCTTGACCCAATTTTCGGGAGAATATTTTCCGCGTCTGAGTCTGCCTATTCTGCTGATTATTTTCTTGTACTCGACGTTTTCATTTCGTACCTTACCGCGTTTGAACCTTTCAATGTAATCCTCAATAAATTTATCAAATTCGTTAAGATAGATATTGGACAAAATCGGACTTATTATTGACCCTTGCGGCGTGCCGCTGTAGGTGTTGTGAAATGTCCAATCTTCCAAGTACCCCGCCTTGAGGAATTTCCAGATCAGTCCGAGAAAATATTCGTCCTTAATACGCTTGCGCAGTATGCTTACCATTACCTGATGGTCGATGTTATCAAAGAAGCCTTTTATATCTCCCTCAATGAACCATTTTACGCCGGTGAAATTCCTCTGCACATGCATTAACGCAGTATGACAGCTGCGTTTTGGACGAAAGCCGTGCGATAAATCGCTGAAATTAGGCTCATAAATGCTCTCTAAAATCATTCTTACCACTTCCTGCACCAATTTGTCATCAAATGACGGAATGCCCAACGGGCGTAATTTTCCGTTTTTCTTTTTGATATACTGTCTTTTGGCAGGATTTGGTCTGTAGCTGTGGTTTTTCAAGCCTTCAATAAGCTTGTTTATCCTTTCCATGCCCATGCCGTCAATTGTTTTTCCGTCTGTTCCCGCCGTCATATTTCCTTGATTGGAATAGATATTTTGATATGCCAGCAGAAAAAACTCCGTATTGTACAAATTTCGGTACAGGCGTTCGTATTGATAGCTTGCATTTTTTGCATTCTTGCTTAGACTGCTTAATACATCATTTGGATTTCTCAATGCCTCACGCACCTTTCTTCATTTTGTATTAAGATGGTAAACTGCCGCCCTTCGCCATGTAAACGGCTTTCCCGTTCTCTAACTACTACGGCGGCTCCGTTGCCATGCGGAATATTCAGCGTCATCTTTCTTGATTTTACTCTTGAA
>CAJUMS010000210.1 GCA_910587465.1 uncultured Oscillospiraceae bacterium | reverse complement strand
TTCAGTACATAGGCTCCGACCGGAGCTTAAATATATTTTTATGGAGGAATCAAAATGAACAACGAAAACAGTCAGACCAAACCCGACTGTCCATTGATTGGAGAAAACGGGAACATCTTCAATCTTGTCGGGATTGCGTCAAAAACCTTGAAAAGGAACGGCTTATCGGAGGAAGCGTCCGAGATGACGGCAAAGGTCTTCAAAAGCGGCAGCTATGAGGAAGCACTGGGAATCATTGGCGAGTACGTCAATATAACCTCGGTCGATGAACCCGACGAAGATGTAGAGATGGGATTGGAGGAACTAAGATGATCAAAGCAACAATTCAAAGGACTCCATATGCTACGGAGATGTCCTTCCCTTGCACGGAAACGCAGCTATCGGCATGGCTCGACGAGCTGCGCATGAACCCCGAACACCTCTGCCCTGCCGCAACGGTTGCTCAGATTGAACCGTCGGAGTTGTCGGTGCTGGAGGACTGCGAGGTCAGCCTTGATGCGCTGAACTACCTCGCCAAGCGAATGGACGGTATGGACGCAAAAGAACGCAACCAATTCTTTGCCGTACTGACGTGTGATGAGGTAGATATCGGGTGGGGATTAAAAAATATAATCAACCTCACCTATAACCTGGCACGGTATACACTTATCGAGGATACGGACGATCTTGAACGCATTGGACGAATTCATATGCTCAACGTTCGCGGCTTTCTTTCCGAAGCCGAATACAATAACAGCGAATGGCTTGCCAAAGAAGGAATGAAGCTTTTGGAATCGGGCAGCGGGATCGACACCGAGTACGGAAAGATATATGTCAATGAGGATGTACCGTTTGATGATATTTTCAACGGAACGACCTTTCCCGCTTACTATTGCGAACCGAATTCAGTCGCAGCGGTCGAAATCTCTTATTGCGGCTTGACAGAGCTTATCGAACTGCCATGTGAGGATTTGACCATTAAAAAGGCACTTTGCAGACTTGGTGCGGACAGCATCAAGGAATGTAAGCTTGATGTGGATTCCGCAAAAATTATATCCGACGAGTGGTGGGAAAAAATCAACGTCGTAAAGCACACCAAAGATATTTTCGGTCTGAACAAAATGCTGAAAACCGAGGATATATGTTTGAAACAGGAACAACCCACAAGTGTATTTATAACCGAAGTTGAGCGAAAGCTGCGCAGCGAGGGCTATGATGTTACCCAAGACGGAGATTTTCTCGTGGTTTCTCAGGACGGCAGAGCAATCGCCGGCGTGAACGATATTCGACTGCTCAATATCACAAATGATAACTCCGACGAGAGCTATATAAATATAAAAGGTATCGTTCGGAATGTTAGCGAGTATTGTTCCGTTTATGAAAAGTCGCCGTTGCTGAAAGCGGACGGTTTGTCAGGCGATTATCGTTGTTTTTCAGAGTTTAACGGCACGGTGCTTGCAGCGAAAAATACCGAGTACGGCTTTGAGTTCGTAACATGGGACAGGACGTTCGACGGAAATGGCGTTACGCAGGGAAATTACTATTCCGATTATTCGGCAGCAAAGGAAAACTTTTCGGTGCGTTCGGGTCTTGTCGATAAAAATAAAATGTTCGATATTGAGGAGCTCGAAAATATTCGGAAGTGTGTAAATTTCACGGCAATACACAACGGCGATCTCAAATTTGACGATTGCGAGGAACTCAAAAAGCTGTCCGAAAAAATATCGGAAAGTCTTCCCGAACAGCAGCAGAGCAACGCCCCCGAGCTGTCGATGTGAGGGGGTGTGGAAAAATGAATATTAGGTTTAAAAGTGCCATGCACAGAAAGAATTTTACGGGCTTTATTTCTCCGAAAAACGCAAATTATTACAGCAACCGCAGCGAGTTTGTCGCCGCGGTTTTTCTTTTATCCGCGGATAAGTTCCTGTGGGAACGCTCCAAGAGCGCAATTACAAGGTATTCGGTGAATTTCGGCTTAATCGATTTGAGCGGAATTTCTACCGAGGGCTACGCGCTTTATAAAGCGGCGAGGGCTGTGTATAACGGCGATTCTGATATTTCGCTCAGTGAGCTGTGCGATTGGACTTTGATTGACGATCCCACTACGCTGACGATTTTCACGGGAGTAATGCTCCTTAGAAACGGCGTTAGAATGCTGAAACGGAGGACTTGATATGATCAGATTTTTTATTATGAACGGGAAAAATTCCGTAAAATTCGATATGCC
>CAJUMS010000209.1 GCA_910587465.1 uncultured Oscillospiraceae bacterium | reverse complement strand
AAAACTCGTTTTTTTTGAGAAAATTGTGTAAAGTTATATTGACAAAATCATTTTGATGAATTTAAAAGTATCATTATTCCAATACCACCAAAATCTGAGCAGGAACGTATAATACATAAAATCAACCTTCTACTTGATTTTATAGATACCATAGAATCCCAAAAAAACGACCTACAAACCACCATCTCCCTCACCAAATCCAAAATCCTAGACCTCGCCATCAGAGGCAAACTCGTTCCGCAAAACCCGAATGACGAACCCGCAAGTATTCTCCTTGAGCGTATCAGATCCGAGAAAGAAGAACTCATCAAACAGGGCAAAATCAAGCGTGATAAGAGGGAATCCGTCATCTTCAAAGGTGATGATAACTCTTAGTTATGAGAAGATGGGCGATTCCGTCACTTGTATTGATGATGAATTGCCGTTTGAAATTCCGGATAGTTGGGCATGGGCGAGATTAGAAAACTGCTGCCAAAAAGAAATAAAGCGTGGAAAATCACCTAAATACGCTGAAAAAAGTAATGTTCTTGTTTTTGCGCAGAAGTGTAATACAAAATATGATGGAATTAATATGGATTTGGCTTTGTATCTTGATGAATCAACGCTGTCAAAATATCCTGATGATGAATATATGTTAGAATTGGACACAGTAATAAACTCAACTGGCACAGGTACGCTCGGCAGAGTTGGAGTGTATAGGGACAGTGACAATCATCAGAAATTATCTGTTGTAGCTGATTCCCATGTTACTGTTATCAGGGCTTACAAAGCCATCAACGCTATGTACTGCTATTATTTCCTGAAAACATATCAACACGAACTCGAAAAAATCGGTGAAGGTTCGACTAATCAAAAAGAGTTAAAGCCGTTAACCTTGAAATCGTTAATAGTTTCGATTCCGCCTTATACAGAACAGAAACGTATTGTTGAGCATATAACAACAACGTTTGCCATTTTCGATTTGGTCTATTGCATTGTAATATTCTTTTAAACACATTGTTATTCTATTTTGTTCTTCAATCGGTGTTGTCTGCCAAGCAAAATACAAAAAATTGACAAGCAAAATACAAAAAATAAGCCGCCGAAAATGAGATAATCGGCGGCTTATCCATTGAATAAATGGCTATATAAAGCCAAATTTTAATATTGCTATGCGCACTCGTTGAAAAATTCGCGACAAAATTCACATATTGTTGAAAAATATTTTTGTTTTTGTGAATATTGCACAATTTCAGCTATTCGGCAGGAACTGCAATATGTGGGCGATGACATCGACCGTCCATCCATTCCCGAGACACTTATAACGCTGTGCGTTTGAAACGCAGTCGGTGTATCCGTCGGGCAGCGTTTGAAGGCGTTCGCATTCCACGGGATAAAGCTTGCGAATTATATAATCGCCGTCCGGGAGATCAATCTTGTATAAGCCTGTTCCCGAGCCTTGTCCGCCTTGACCCGTTGACAGCGCTATGGACTTCCCGTGAACGGAATAAACGCGGTGAGCCTGCCCACTGCTGCCTATATCACCTATTCGCACGGGCTCGGCGACCATTGTCCGTTGGTGACGCTCAAGCGTGTTCTTCAGCGTGGCGCCGCCGTAATTTGCGGTCAGACAGTAGGATTTCCCCGTCCAAGCAACGGCATTATCAATTATGTCTGCGAGCATTATGCCCTTATCCGCGGGCTGGGTAACGTTCGGGATATTCGTCCAATAGCACCGTTTCCGCGTTTGCGCGGATACCAACGCCGAGTTTATAATTATCGGCTGAACGCCAAGCTCACAGCTGATTGCATCCTTGATCTGTTGGTGTATAGAGTAATTGTTCTCGTATAAAAACCATTCCGCGCCGCTTTCACGAAGCGCGCGGACGTATTCCATAAACAATCGCCAGCCCTCGCCGCCGACCTCGGTTTCCCGTCCTCTTTTGGCAATAGACCAGTACGTACACGGCGAGCCGCCGATCAGCAGGTCATAGTTTTTAAATTGTTTAAAATCGCCCTCGAAAACGTTTCCGAAATGCCGTATTCCGGGATAATTCCTCCGGCTGACGGCAATGGCGTATTTATCGATCTCAAACGCGGAATAGTCCTCTGCCGCAATACCCGCGCGTTCCAGAGCGGCGCGACCGCAGGAGATACCGTCAAAAAGGCTCAATACTCTCACCGATCATCACCGTCCTTATATTCTAAAATATCGTTTAAACCGCATTTTAAAACGTTTAAAA
>CAJUMS010000208.1 GCA_910587465.1 uncultured Oscillospiraceae bacterium | reverse complement strand
CAATTTTATAAATTCAATAAAAAATTTAAGCAAATCAAAAGCAATATTTCGTATCATTTTTCTATCCTCACATTGTCTTAGCATATTTTTTGGCGTATTTGAAAAATGCTTCCTTAAACGCGGCACAATTTCTTCTTGATGACGATAAGCTTATATCATACAACGGTACATATATGCTTCCATCGGTAGAAATTGATGAAAAATACAAGAAAGACACTATCTTTGATTTATTAATTTGAAAGAAATGCTCCGAACCTATTTGCTCTTTCCAATATTTCATCGGTTTATCGGTATCATACGCGTGCTTGTTTTTATCATAAATATAAGTGCCATCTCCATAGGCTTCAAGATAAACTATATCCGTAAGCTTAATGTATACCGATTTATCACGTTCCCTGATCAAAATATGTTCGGTATTAATTATTTCATTCTCGGCAGCAGAAAATGCTTCATTGAATTTTTCAATATCAATTGGCTTATTCAAAAATCTGAAAGCTTTTACTTTAAATGCGTCCGGCATAAACTCAATATGACTTGTAAGAAAAATAATTATTCCATCATATTTTTTCTTACGAAGCTGAAATGCAGTTTCCATACCGCTTATTCCGGGCATTTCAATATCGAGAAAAAGTATATTGTAATCAGCAGAAATTTTAAGAAGCTCATTTCCCGAATTTCAGCGCACTATTTCGTATTCATTGCTTCTATTCTGCAATTTTGAAACTATATCGTCAATTATAATATTTTCATCATCGCAAATCGCAATTTTGTATTTCATCAGTTCACCCTCGCTTAATAAATATATTTTTATTTTAGCACATATGCAATACTTTTTCAATACCGTTCACCGCTCTACAGCTACCGTTTACCGGCGAGTAAACACATTGTTAAATAATTAACAGCAGGAATGCCACAATGATATATGGTATTCCTGCTGTATTTTAATAGTCATACTCCAGTAAAAATCAAATCATACCCAACTCTGAAATTATGAACGATCCGTATAAGGTCGGAATTGTTAAAAGCCAAAATCTTCTCATTGTTAGACGAGCTGTCAAACAGGTCGGTAACTTTCTTCTGCGCCATACCGCAGGCAATCAAATCTTCTTGGTAGATACCGTTCCGTTTTAGGTTCTCCGCAATAATTCTTGAAATCATAACCTGCAAGTATTTGTAATCATCATTGGCGGGTATCCTCGACAAAATGTCAATAACCAACTCCTTGTCCGAAAGACAAGCCGAGGAATCATCTGTCTCGGATTTTTTGCAGACATGATTTTCTTCTTCGGAAATATTCCTATTGAGCAAATACAGGCCGATTTCAAGTTCTTAAAGCAGTTTTTCTGTTTATTGAGAAGCGACAGCGTAAATATGTTCAGAGCAAAATTACGCTGTCGCCTTTTGGTTCGAAAAAACTTTTTTGTAACTATTCGTACAGATCGTCAGGCAGCTCGTCAAGAGTAATAACATATTTATCGTTATAAATCTCCTTGAGTACATTTTTATCGTTATGACCGGTGATGTGCTCGGTATGCCATGTCATGAACCATACCCAGTCGGCTTTTTCATCGGAAAGCTGCTTCACAGTGGGGATACGTCCGCACTCATGGAAGCATATTGGCATTTTCTCGCCAGCAACATTCTGCACCTTTGTGTAAAGGTTTGCGTTGGCTCCGTCGTTGTAGGAATCCGCACCCGCTATGTCAACATATTCGTCGCCGGGATACCACTTATCGTAATTCCTGCCGTTGCCCGAATAGCCCAGCACCCAGATAAGATTGTCAAGCTCCCAGTGGTTGGTGTAGCGGTCATACATGATCCTCCAGAGCTTTACAAAGTTGTCCGCGCCGCCTTTTCCCCACCAGAACCAGCCGCCGTCGAACTCGTGGAAAGGTCTCCACAGCACGGGGATATTCTTGTCCTTCAGCTCCTTTAAGGCTTTGGCTGCCTTGTCCATGCCCGCGATAAGAGCCTTATATTCGGCCGTACCCTCAGTGAGAGCCTTGTCCCAGTCAGCTATCTCGGTTTTCATGCACTCGTCCCAGCTGTGGCTGAAATCAGAACCGCAGTGCCAGCAGATAGTTACTATGCCGCCCTTTTTGTACCACTCCTCAGCACGCTTGTTTACGCCCTCGAAGTCGTCGTTCATATAGTCGAGACCTCTTATAGCGGGATACTTGCCTGTGTTCTTATATATGTAGTCAAACTCATACTGGTCGCTGCCCATCCATGTGGACTCCTGC
>CAJUMS010000207.1 GCA_910587465.1 uncultured Oscillospiraceae bacterium | reverse complement strand
CGTTGTCCCTATGCGCTAAAACTTCCCAATCTTCAAAAATCTCCGAAATGTACTCAATCATTTTTTAATATCCCTTTGCCGTTTGGAAAGCTTTTTAATTTGATCGCTTTTTCTTTTTTTAGGAATTAACAGCTTCAAGAATCATCAGGTGCTGATATGTAAAACTGCCGCTGTATTTTAACATTACCTATCTGCTCCGCCAAAGAGCATCAAAGGGAGCATCGTCAAGGAAAAAACATTATCTATGCTACATTATGATACAAATCATTTATAGTGTTTTGACGGGTACCTATGACCTCTGATAACTTGGATTGGGTAAGCCGCAGCTCGACCAGCTTACTGGATAATGTAATTCTTATCATTTTCAGCATTCCTTTGTTTAACTTTACCGTATATTGAAAATTAATCTGTTATTTGTTGAGAATAATCATTATTTGATATTTTAATAAAAAGCCTGTGGTTTTTGTGTTTGATATAATCCCCTTAGAGTAGACACACGAAAAAACAAAAATTTCGTGATACAGTAAGGGGGTTATTTTAATGTAAAGGAAAAACAAATTGACAGATGAGCAGCGAGTTAAGGCGGTACAAGAATATTTAGCGGGTAATGGGAGCTACGGACATATAGCAAGAAAATATGGCATAGCGTACCAATCACTGACCGAGATGGTTCTGGGAGCGAGAACAGAAGGAATAGACAGTATTAAGAGTGGAAAAAACAGGAAATACTCAGCCGAAACTCGAAATAACGCTGTACTCGACTACATATCAGGAAAAGGAAGTCAGGCAGAAATATGTTCAAAGTATAGGATCAAGAGCAAAAGTATTCTCCGCAAATGGATTTCATGGTATAATAGTGGTAAAGACTTTAAAGAGCGAAGTCGCTCGGAAAGAGGAGTTACCATGAATAAGGGCAGAAAAACGACCTTGGAAGAAAGAGCAGAAATAGTTGCGTTTTGCATCGCGAACGGCAAGGATTACGAATTGGCAGCGGAGAAATACGGCGTATCATATCAGCAGGTCTATTCGTGGGTACATAAGTATGAAGCAAAAGGAACAGACGGATTGACAGACCGCAGAGGAAAAACAAAGCCTGAAGAGAAACTGACGGAAACGGACAAGCTTCGTATGGAAAACAAGATATTGCAGGCAAAAATTAAGGATCGGGAAATGGAGATTGCAATATTAAAAAACTCAGGGAATTGAGAGGGGGTTGTCGGTGAGCGAAGTTCGGCAAGAAGATCAATACCGGGCGATAAAATATTTAAATGAGACGGAGAAATATCCGATCATAAAACTGTGCAATGTCATTCATATTGCACGTTCAACTTATTACAAATGGCTTAAAAGAACACCGAGCCGAAGACAACAGATCAACGAACAGGTCGTGGAATGGATAAAACAACATTATGAAGAAACAAACGGAATATTGGGCTATCGGCAAATGACCATTACGATCAATCGGGAGCATAACGTACATTACAACAAAAAGCGGATCTATAGACTGATGCAGCTTATTCACTTAAAATCCGTAACACAGATCAAGAAGAAAAAGTACATACCATCAGTGCCGGAAATTACCGCAGAAAATGTGCTGAACAGAGATTTTCACGCGGACGCACCGAACGAGAAGTGGCTGACCGATGTAACCGAATTCAAATATTATGACGGCTCTGTTGTTAAAAAGCTGTATCTTAGCGCGATACTTGATCTTTATGATCGGCGTATTGTTGCCTATAAGAGCGGGGAAAGCAATAATAATGAGCTTGTATTTTCTACATTGGATGAAGCAGTTGCTTTGAATCCAAACGCGCATCCATTGTTCCATAGCGACCGAGGATTTCAGCACACCAACAAAGCTTTTCATCAGAGACTCGTTAATTCCGGTATGAGGCAGAGTATGTCCAGGGTAGGCAGATGTATTGATAACGTACTAATGGAGGGCTATTGGGGCATTTTCAAATCGGAGATGTATTACCACAAAAAATTCACTTTCAAAGCAGAATTAGTTGAGGCAATTGAAGCTTATATAGCCTACTACAACACCAAGCGCTATCAATTCAGATTGCACTGCATGACGCCAATGGAGTATCACAAGGCATATGTAGTGTAGAATAACTGGCAAAATTTCCGTGGTATCCCCTCGCAGTGAGGAGTGAAGCGACGAACGGAGAAGGGATACCACGATTAATAGGCAAAATTACAGCAGCCTACACAATTTGCACAGACTGCTTTTGGTTATTTCGAAGAATTTTTTCGT
>CAJUMS010000206.1 GCA_910587465.1 uncultured Oscillospiraceae bacterium | reverse complement strand
TTGCATTATACTTCTTTGAGAATTTGGTGTCAAGTTTTATTATACAACATCATAACGAATATTGACGAATGGTCATCAAAGTTAAATTACTATAATCAAGTTATAGTGCCTGCCATAAACGAAAGCATATCATCAGACGATGAAAGCAAGGACCAAGAAGAAAATCTTGTGTGTATTCGTGATGTGTTGTATTCAGAATTTAGAAATATTGTCAATTCGCAAATTGACTCTGATGATAATATTAAATATTTGGATTATGAATATATGGATAAAATTGATCTTTATGAGTTCAAACTCAGTAAGGTCTTGAAATCAATGGTGGACGAAATAAGAGCAGAGCATAGAGCCGATAAAATGATTTTTGAACTAAGTAATAAGTCAGTTTTCGACAGACTGAACAAGCGCAAAAATGATATAGAAAAACTTGTTCAAGAATACGAAACCGAAATGAAAACCTATGAAAAATCAGCAAAGGAGGTAGTTAAAACTGTTGAAAAGTACAAACTTCAACTTAATGCAATCAATACGATTCTAGAAAACTATGATGAATTTTTTAAGCCAAAGAAAGGAGCTGATCCGAATGGCTAACATCATCCCGCGCCGCGACAAGAACGGCAACATCACAAGCTACACGATCAGAGTATATCACGGCTATGACAGCAGTGGACGGCGGCTCAAACCCTTTACAACGTCCTATAAACCCGAAAAGGGAACGACTGCCAAACAGGCAGAGAAAGCCGCTCAAAAGTTTGCTGACGAGTTTGAGAGCGAGTGCTTGCACTTTGGCGAGGCTAATTCAAGTATGCGGCTTTCGGACTTCGTTTCGCGATACCTTGAAATCGCAAAGCAAACGCTCTCGCCTGCCACATATGAGTTTTACAAGCTGAAAACCGACAGCTTGATAATTCCCGCGCTCGGTCACTTGAAACTCAAAGACATTAACCCCTCGCATATACAGAAGTTTATAAATCAGCTCGCCGCCGCGCCTAAGGAAAAACGGAGCGGCTTACCGAACGAGCAGGGGGAAACGCTCTCGCCGTCCGCCGTTCGCCGCTACTTGACGGTGTTACAGTCTATATTCAAGCAAGCTGTCAAGCTGGGGCTTATCTCGGACAGCCCCGCAAAGGTCGAACGGCTCACGCTGCCGAAAGCCCAAGCACCGAAAATCGAGATATTCACCAAGCAAGAAGCCGCTCAAATGCTTGAAGCTCTGGAGAACGAGGATTTACAGTTTCAAACCCTTGTGCAGTTAGCGATCTTCACGGGAGCGCGGCGCGGCGAATTATGCGCGTTAAAGTTTTCCGATGTGGACTTTGAACAGCGTAAAATAACAATTGAGCGAGCGGCTTATAAAATCAAAGGTCAGCCGCTCGCCACCAAGCCGCCGAAAGACTACGAAACGCGAACCGTTACCATTAACGATAGCTGTTGTGAGCTGTTAAATCTGCTCAAAGTGGAGAAGATCGAGAGCGCGCAGCGGTTAGGCACTCAATGGAGCGGCGGCGATTGGGTCTTCACGCAATGGAATGGCGAGATGATGAACCCAATGACACCGACGAAGCAGTTCTCCAAGTTCCTAGAGCGAAACGGACTAAAGCACCGAAAATTCTACAGTCTGCGACACACATCAGCCACGCTCTTACTTTATGCGGGAGTGAACATCAAGCAAGTACAAGGGCGGTTAGGTCACGGCGATATTGAAACGACAAATAAATATTTACACCTCATTGAAGAAGCCGACGTTGAAGCCCGAACAAGCTTGATATTATGCTATTGCCCAAAAGAGTGTCCGAAAGCTCGGAAGAAGAAACGTCCAAGAAGAAACCCAACGTTTCATAAAAAGCCGCCGCTCGGAACTCCCAATAAAAGGAAAATCGAGTGGTGGTCTTTTCATTTCGTTCAGTCTTGTTTAATACCGTTTTATGGCAATGGCGCACAAATAGCGCACAAAAACAGTTTAAAGAAAAAACAAAGCCGCTTGTGAAATGCTCACAAGCGGCTTTGTTATGCAGTTTTCGTTGTGATATCGTGACCAAATAGATTTTCTTTACCCCAGTCTTTTAACAGCATAACATCCAAATCTATTTGGCATGTTCTATAAGCCAATTTAAGATATCATCGCTGCTTAACTGACCGGATGCTATTCCAAGTCCTAATTCGATAAGTTCATCCTGTGTGTATTGAATTTCGATACCATTCAGTTCAAGAAAAATCAGCATTACATGGATTCCGGTTCGTTTGTTTCCGTCCACAAACGGATGATTTGAAATGATAGATCGGCACATCACTGCTGCTTTTGATA
>CAJUMS010000205.1 GCA_910587465.1 uncultured Oscillospiraceae bacterium | reverse complement strand
AATGTTTCCGAAAAGCGCCGCCATGTCCAGCTCGGAAAAAGTAAGAGGGTCGGGAAGCTCTATTTTCCAATCCGTTCTTATTCCCTCGGCTTCCGCCAATTCATGATAATGCCCGAACAGCGCGTTTAAGGCGGCATTTGCGCAGTAGCTCGGGGGAACGCTTTTGTTAAGCAGCTGTTCGTACTCGGAAAGGTGCGCCCGTACGCCGTCGATATCGTTCTTTTCGGCAAGCGCCGATAAAATATGAACAGACTGCCGGAAGTCGTGCCTTAACCTTTGCGATTGCTTCATATATTCCTGTAATTCGCGGTACTGGTGCGACTGCATTTCAAGCAGCTGAGAGCGCTTTTCAAGCTCCGCGCGATCCAGCAAGACGGCAGCGCCCTGATAAAAAAGCACATAGATTATTATAAGCGCCGTCATCATGAAGCATTCAAACAGCGGAAACAGATAGTACATTCGTCCCACAAGGATATTTTCGTATGAAATAGGGGCAGCCAATATATTGAACAAAAAGAATATAAACGACAGTGCGCTGACTGAGTACCAGATTTTTGCCGAATCAAGTCTGTCCATCATTTTAGATGCGTACTTACAGGAGGGGTAAAAGGCAAGCAGCGCCATAAGGCAGGAAAGGCCCAGCTGAAACAGCTGTGCTTCCGTCGAAAAATCGGCTGCGCCGAATGACGGGTGGAGGCGGGCATCAAAAGCAATGGCAAGCTGCGCGGGAAAACTCTGCGCCGCGCAGACCCCCACATAAACGGCAAGCGCTCTCGGAAAATCGGCCGTTAACGTAAGGCGGTACAGAAAAAAAGATATTATAATAAAAGGAACAAGTATTATGTTTGCGTCGATTTTCAGCGACGACGTCGCCAGCGAGCCTAAGACCGCAAACGGAATTATAACGCATGCGCAAAGAGCTGCCGTTTTCGGCAAAGAGTATCTCATATGATTTTTTACGGGAAAATAACAGGAGAGCACCGTGGGGATCAGAATAAAAAACTGCGGCATCTCGGAAAGCCAGTCAAGTACATTTACTGTCATACGCTCACCCCTTTCCTCTTCTTTGAACGCCGCGTATTTTGGCGAAATTATAGTCCCGCGCCGCCTGTTCGATCTTAAGCCGGTCGCGTACCCGTATGGGGAGCCGCGCGCCGTTTTCAAGTATGCAGCAGCTGTTTTCAAAATCGGTAATATAATCGGCGTTTACGGTAATGCCCTTGTTTATGGGAATAAACCTCGCGTCTCCGTTGGTCTGCTCAATAAACTGCGGCATGGTCATGCGGCTGCGAAGCTCCGTGCCGTCCGTAAGTGTGATATCCAGATAGTGCGCGTCGGTTATGACCGAAACGATATTTTCAAACGGCACGCGGACAGTCCGTCTTTCACTATAAATCTCGATATAATTATGCTTTGGCAGCAGAGCAAACGCGTCCCTCAAAACGTTCCCAACGCGCTCCGGCGTAAAAGGCTTGATGATGTACTCGAACGCGTGGCAGGAGAACGCTTCCGGCATACGCTCTCCGCAGGAGGTCAGGAAGACTAACAGACAAGCGCCGTCGTTTTCGCGGAGCTTTTTCGCCGCCGAAACGCCGTCGATACCGTTCATGAAAATATCCATAAAAACAACATCGTATCCGCGCTCATCAAGAGAGACGAGAAAGCTCTCCCCGTCCGAAAACGCGGATATTTCCGTTTCCACGCCGTATTCACGTCCAAAGCGGCGGCATATCTCCGTCATCTCATTGATATAAATTCGCTCGTCGTCTACCAAAGCTATATGCATATTCCTCACCTCTTTTTTCATAATTATAGCATACTTTTAAACTTTTTTCAAACTCAGAAAATGGAAAGCGCTTGACGTTCTTGCCTAAATTTTGACGTTAATGCCTAAACGGTTGATTTTTCATTATGATTTCATTTAAAATATAAAAAAATACGGCAAAAACTGTACGGAGGGAAAAATGAACATAATCAAAACGACAGAGAACAAAACGCTGAACATCGCACCGGAGGGCAGACTCGACACTACGACCGCGCCGCAGCTTGAAGCGGAGCTTAAGCAGAGCATATCGGACAACGAAAAGCTGATTTTAGATTTCGCGAAGCTGGAGTACATATCCTCGGCGGGACTGCGCGTGCTGCTGGCGGCACAAAAAGTGATGAACAAGCAGGGTGAAATGGTTATCCGCAACGTCAACGACGTTATCGCCGAGGTGTTCGAGGTAACGGGATTTTCGGATATCCTCACGATAGAATAACGGGTGAGGGGTATGGAAAAACAATTATTCCGCAAGTCGAGCATAGAGCGAGTATCCTCGCCCGAGCAGCTCAACGATTATGTCCGCGTATCAAACCCGGGCGTTTGGATGA
>CAJUMS010000204.1:1969-2382 GCA_910587465.1 uncultured Oscillospiraceae bacterium | reverse complement strand
TAAGAAGCATTACAAGCCTGTCAAGACCCAGGCCCAGACCGCCTGTGGGAGGCATACCGTATTCCAGTGCGGTAACAAAATCCTCGTCTACGGAGGCGTTAGCGCCCTGAGCACGCTTTGCCTCAGCCTGCTTTACAAAACGCTCTCTTTGGTCGATAGGGTCGTTGAGCTCGGAGAAAGCGTTGCCCATTTCGCGGCAGCAGATGAAATACTCGAACCGCTCGGTAAATGCAGGGTCCGAGGGCTTTCTCTTTGCCAGCGGAGAATTCTCCACGGGGTAATCATATATAATAGTGGGCTGCACAAGCTTGTCCTCAACAAACGCGTCAAAGAAAGCGATAAGAACGTGTCCCTTTGTGGCGGATGCGCCCTCCTCTACCTCTATGCCCTTAGCTTTTGCACAGGCTCTTGCG
>CAJUMS010000204.1:0-1959 GCA_910587465.1 uncultured Oscillospiraceae bacterium | reverse complement strand
AGCCCAGTCGTTGTAGTCAACGCCCGCATACTTCTTAACGGATTCCACCATGGTAAGTCTTTCCCACGGGGACGCAAGGTCGATATCGGTACCCTGATAGGACACCACGCCCTTGCCGCAAACCTTTAAAGCAAGCCCGCGGTACATTTCTTCGATAAGATCCATCATGCCCTTGTAGTCTGTGTACGCCTGATACATCTCAATAGTTGTAAATTCAGGATTGTGGGAGGTATCCATACCCTCGTTGCGGAATATACGTCCCACCTCGTAAACTTTGTCAAAGCCGCCTACAATAAGTCTTTTCAGGTACAGTTCAGTCTCTATGCGGAGGTACATATCAATATCCAGAGCGTTATGGTGGGTCTTGAAAGGTCTTGCCGCCGCGCCTATTTCAAGTGTGTGGAGCACGGGAGTATCCACCTCAAGGAAACCGCGGCTGTCAAGGAAGCTTCTTATCTCGCGGAGGATAAGGCTCCTGTTTATAAATGTGCGCTTAACGTCGGGATTGCATATAAGGTCAACATAACGCTGACGGTAGCGCATATCCTGATCCTTTAAACCGTGCCACTTTTCGGGCAGGGGCAGCAGGGATTTAGAAAGCAACTCTATCTTTTGGGCGTGTACCGATATCTCGCCCTTGCGGGTGCGGAAAACAAAGCCCTCCACGCCTACGATATCGCCGATATCCCATTTCTTGAACTCGGCAAATTCCTCCGCGCCGATGTCGTTCATGCGGACATACACCTGCATACGGTCGCTGCCGTCGCGGACGTCTATAAAATTAGCCTTGCCCATATCGCGCCAAGACATGATACGTCCCGCAATTTTAACGTTTATGCGGGAAGCCTCCAGAGCGGCTTTGAGCTTTTCCTCGTCGTCCCCCGCCTCTGCCTTTGCTTTGGCTTCCGACTCCTCGTAAGCCTTTCTAAGCTCCGCGTTTAAAATTGTCACGTCATACTTTGTGATTTCATAGGGATTTTTCCCCGCGGCTTTAAGTTCGTCAAGCTTATCTATTCTTATCTTCTTCAGGACGTGTATATCCTGTTCGGTCTCTTCCTCTGCGGGTACTGAAACTGCTGCAACCTGATTTTCCTCGGACATTTTTTTCGATCCTTTCTTTTGAATACTGACTTAGCTGTTGATTTACTTGCTGATAGCGAGTATCTCCATTTTGATAACTCCAACGGGAGCTTCTACTTCGATGATGTCCCCTACCTTTTTCTTCAGAGCGGCGATACCTATGGGAGCGTCCTCGGAAATTTTATTGTTTTCGGGGTCTGCTTCGGTGGAGCCTACGATCTGGAGGGTCATATCCTCGTCCATTTCAAGGTCTTTGAGAGTAACTATCGAGCCTACGCCAACCTCGTCGTTTGACAGTTCCGACTCGTCCACAACAACAGCATTGGCAAGTGTAAGCTCCATTTCCTGTATCTTTGCCTCGAGTATACCCTGTTCGTTTTTCGCCTCGTCGTACTCGGCGTTTTCGGACAAATCCCCGAAAGCTCTTGCTTCTTTAAGCTTTTGAGCGACCTCCGCACGTTTTACGGTAATAAGATATTCCAGATCCGCCTCAAGCTTTTTGTAACCCTCCGCGGACATTCTGACTTTTTTTACAGCCATTTCGATCCATTCCTTTCCGTGTAAAATGTTTATCCTAAAGTTTTATTATATAGTATATTTTTACCGATGTCAATAGAAAAAACGCCGCTTATACGAAAATCAAACTTACATCGGCAAAAATTAATCCCGATTTGCTAAATTTGCTGACAATAAAAATTTTATTCCTCCTGACTTTCGCTGTTCTCACTGTTTCCGCCGCTTTCGTTGTTTTCGTTGTCCGCGGCATTTTCGTCGCTTTCTTCATTTATCTGATCCAGTATCGCATATACCGCGCTGTCCAGACGTGAAGTAGGACGTTCTATCCGTTCCAGTACGTCGTCGTCAAGAACTATGATCCGG
>CAJUMS010000203.1 GCA_910587465.1 uncultured Oscillospiraceae bacterium | reverse complement strand
TATTTATGATCGTCCAGACATACGTCGGCGCGGTCAGCGTGAACACCAGACAGGCAAAAAGTATCGCGGGAGCCGCCCATTCGAAGTGTCCCGATTTGCGATAATCAAAATAACTTAACGCCAACTTAGCAAAGAAAAATACCGCCAGAATCACGTCTATGATCGGGAACACAACATTGTTCACAACCTGCTTAATCTGCCCCGAGGCGGACTTCCATGTACCCTCAATTGCGCCCGCGACGTTGCCGCCCTCCGCGAATGCAGATATGGACATTACGGACATAATGGCGACCATAATGATCGCCATAAAAATAATCTTTGTGGTTTTCTTCTTCATAAAAAAATCATCCTTGTCAAATAACACTTGCCGAGATAGTTCAGCGCGTCAAGGCTTACGTCGCAATCCTCCAGTACCGACAGTTCGGACGGCTCGATTTCAAGAACTGTAGCCATCGGTGCGAGATGCTCCGGATTCATGACAAGCTCGCCGAGCTTTTTTGACAGCTCCGTTTCCGAACAGGGAAAACGTATTTCCGTGCAGTACGGCGAATTTTGAATTGTTGCTTTGATCATGTTTACCTCCGTTATCCCATCCTCATGTCCCTATCCTCGCCGGGTTCATCGACCGAGGTTATATTGACGTACTCGCCGATGATTCCGAGCGCTTCATCGTAGCTTCCGCTGCCGAAGACCTTTTCCGACATTTCGGACGCCTCCTCGGACAAGCCGTTTCTTCTCAGAGTTTTCGCCGCGATTCCAACCAAATGGAATATGTTACCATCTGTCCCAATCAGCGGACAGTCGGGTTTTACGCGCTTATTTTCGTTGCTCATATTGATTCCTCCATAATTATATTTCAAGCCCGTCAAGGCTTGGTGACCTATTATATTTCCGAATTACGTCGGAAAACAAAAAAAAGCGCCCGTAAATTACCTCTCATTTTATACGAGAAGCAATTTACAGGCGCTCATGCTTGTATGTTTATTATATGTGCAATCTGCACAGTTTCAACCGCAAAAATTTTGTTGCGAAAAGGGTTCAAATCCCGTCTGCATCTTTTTGGTAACAACCCTGTATAACAAAAAAGACCCGTGAGTGATTCCTTGAAATTGAGAAATCATTCACAGGTCTTATCGTCAAAATATTCAATTTCAACCAAGAAAATTTTGTAGGGGAGGGTTCAAGTCCACTTTCGTGTCGAAAATATCTGTGGATCGCGAATCCTGTTTTTTACAAGATTTATGCCCACAAATGGCTTTGCACCGCCGTTTGTGGGCATAATATCTTTTTTGTCAGTGTTTCATGGCGGAAAGAGAGGGAACTGATTTAACCTTTTAAGCGCCTATCTCTATCTATCTCAAATGCTTATAAACCCGTTCTACTACGCACTTTTCTTTTGATTTCACATCAGTTCCGATCAATGAATTTAGCGAAAATTTTAACTTTTTCGGGGATAAATCGGGGATTTTTTCGGAGCAAACTACTCACTCAAAACTGTTTGTTTTAGAGGCTTGACAGCTTTATTTTCAAAGGGTAAAATCCATTTTCGGGGAAACCTCAAGCAGAACACCTATCGCTGCAATAGGTAATAGTTTAATTAACAAGAAAATTCTAGGCGTATGGTGAAACACTATACGCCTATTCAGTATACAGGGGAGCATCGAAACGGTGTTCCCTCTTTTTGGCTAAATAACGATTCGTTATTGACCTTGACTTCCAACGAATTTCATTGAAAAAAGGTGAATGTCGTGGCAACGGTTAGTCCTAGATACGGGATTTACTGCATACTTTGTAAAACTGAAATTTTATTTGTTCGTCATAATGTATTTGATCGAACTAATGCTTACTCTGTTCAGGGCATAGAATGAACGAGGAACTTAATTATTGTAAAATTGCACAAATAACAGTGCCGAATTTTGTCGAAAACGCAGATTTTATTACCATTCACGCAGGATTTCTGCCATTTGCGCAAAGCAAGTAAAAAGGGGATTGAAAAATATACCAAAGTACACTATAATTATTATTAGGAGGAATAAATTATGAATATAGATTTTGAGCTATTGGCTATAAAAGCCGGTTATTCTTATTTGAATGCTGGAGAGGGTTATTGGGAAGATGGGGCTGGAAAAACGCATAGTTATGATTCAATGGATAATAATTATTTAACAAATTGTATTAACTTTGTGGATAGAGGTATAAAGGAAATAAAGAATGATGAAAATGGGATTACTAATATTATTAAAATACAATTAAGTAAAATGTGTGAAGAACCGAGCGAAAAAGATGTAAAAGAGGCAAAAGAACAAATTGCCGAAATTCTTAAAAAAAAGAAAGTGGAATTAAAAGAATGTGAGAATAAAAGGAAAAAAATAAAATAATAGATTGAATTCGAGGTT
>CAJUMS010000202.1 GCA_910587465.1 uncultured Oscillospiraceae bacterium | reverse complement strand
CTTCCTGGGCTTCTGCCTGATGGAAGTGCGCGACTTCATTCGGGAGGGCTTATGGTAGATGGCGGAAAGCCCTTTGACTGGGGCAGAACATCGGAGGACTACGCGAAATACCGCGACATATACCCCCGTGAATTTTACGAGAAGATTTTTTCACGCAGATTGTGCGTTGACGGTCAGCGGGTGCTCGACCTCGGCACGGGAACGGGCGTTATCCCGCGGAATATGTACGAATACGGCGCGAAATGGACGGGTATCGACATCTCTGAAAAACAGATAGCGCAGGCAAAGCGCTTGTCCGAGGGTATGGATATCGACTATTATACGGTATCCGCTGAGGAGACGGATTTCCCTGACTGCACGTTCGACGTGATAACCGCCTGTCAGTGCTTCTGGTACTTTGACCATGAGCGAATACTCCCGAGTCTTTGCCGAATGCTGAAACCGCACGGCAAGCTGCTGGTGCTGTATATGGCATGGCTGCCGAACGAGGACAGGTTAGCGGCGGAGAGCGAGCGCGTAGTGCTGAAATACAGTCCCAAATGGAGCGGCGCGGGCGAGACCGTCCACCCGATACATATTCCCGACTGTTATTTTGACAAATTTAAGCCGGTCTATAACGAGGAATATCCGCTGCTCGTGCCGTTCACTCGCGAGAGCTGGAACGGCAGAATGAAAGCGTGCAGGGGAGTGGGCGCGTCGCTCTCGGAGAGCGAGATCGTGCAGTGGGAGCGCGAGCATACGAAAATGCTGAAAAGGCTTGCTCCCGAAAAATTTGAAGTAAAGCATTACGCGGCAATCGCGGAGCTTGAAAAAACGTAGTTATATGAGAGGACATAAAAATGGCGAATGTGAAAAATACGGAAGTTCTGTACAGAGAGTACAACGAGGTAGCTCCTATCGGTCTTATCGCGATGCGCGGCACGGAGGAGCTTGCCGCGCGTATAAACAACTACCTTATCCGCTGGGCGGACAGAAACGGCAGACCGCATCAGGATTTTCTGATCGAGAACGAGTGCCCGCGCTTTTCCTCGGGTGACGCAAAGGGACTTATCAAGAGCACCGTCCGCGGCAAGGACTTATTTATTCTCATTGACGTGGGCAATTACAGCTGCTCATACAAGTTCTTTGACAAGGAGAACCATATGTCGCCCGACGATCACTACGCCGACTTAAAGCGCATTATACAGGCGGCGAGCGGCAAGCCCCACCGTATCAACGTAATTATGCCGCTGCTTTACGGCGGGCGTCAGCACAGACGCTCCTACCGCGAATCGCTCGACTGCGCGTTTATGCTCCAGGAGCTGCGCGATATGGGTGTTGAGAACGTAATTACCGTTGACGCTCACGACCCGCGCGTATGCAACGCTATCCCGCTTATGGGATTTGACAACGTTATCCCGTCCTATCAGGTGCTGAAATCTATGTTCGGAGCATTCTCCGATCTTATTATCGACAAGGATCACTTTATGGTCATCAGCCCCGATGAGGGTGCGCTCGCGAGAAATATGTTCTACGCGTCAGTGCTCGAGGTCGAGATGGGAATGTTCTACAAGCGCCGCGATTACGCTACTATCGTCAACGGGCGTAATCCGATAGTCGCTCATGAGTATCTCGGAACGGACGTTAAGGGCAAGACCGTGTTCGTAGCCGACGATATCATCTCCTCGGGCGAATCTATGCTCGATATCGCCAAGGAGCTGAAAAAGCGTGAGGCTAAGCGTTTCTTTGCGTATGCAACTTACGGTATCTTCACTAACGGTCTTGCGGCTTTCGATAAGGCTTACGAAGAGGGTATGATCGACGCGGTATTCAGCACCAATCTCACCTACCGCACTCCCGAGCTGCTCAAGCGCCCGTGGTACAAGGAGGTAGACGTATCCAAGTATATAGCGTACTTTATTGCCTGCATAAACCACGATACCTCGATCAGCAACGTTATTGATCCGCACGAGAAGATAAAGGCTCTTCTGCGCGAGCACAGAGGGCTGTAATATGCCGTTAGCGGATAAGATCAGACCTGCCGTGCTCTCCGACGTAGTAGGGCAGACACACCTTATCGGCGAGGGCAAGCCGCTGCGCCGCGTTATCGAATCGGGCAAGATACCGAATATGATATTCTACGGACCGTCGGGCGTCGGTAAGACAACTGTTGCGCGTATTATTGCGGAGTCGGCGAATATGCGTTTACATAAGCTCAACGGCACGTCCGCGTCCACTGCCGATATAAAAGGGATCGTCTCCGAGATTGATACGTTTCTCGGCTGCAACGGCATTCTGCTTTACCTCGATGAAATACAATACCTCAACAAAAAGCAGCAGCAGAGCCTGCTCGAATACATTGAGGACGGCAGTATAACACTTATCGCATCTACTACCGAAAACCCGTATTTTTATGTTTACAACGCCATTCTATCGCGCAGTACGGT
>CAJUMS010000201.1 GCA_910587465.1 uncultured Oscillospiraceae bacterium | reverse complement strand
TCACGACCTCCGCCGTGACAGGGCGGCGTTCTAACCAACTGAACTACCGGGCCGAATTCGGCACACCATACAATGTGCCGATCATGGTGGAAGTTATAGGGCTCGAACCTATGACCCTCTGCTTGTAAGGCAGATGCTCTCCCAGCTGAGCTAAACTTCCGACTGCCGCTGTTTCAAGCGACTATTATATTATACACGTTTCGATTCAAAATGTCAAGCACTTTTTAAAAAAAATTACTCTTTCAGCAATTTCAACATTTCGTCGGCGGTAAATTTATACTTTTTATTGCAAAAGTGACAACAAACCTCTGTTTCCTTCTGCTCCTCGGCAAGCCGCGCAAGCTCCTTTTTGCCAAGCGATATCAGCACACGCTCCGTTCTCTCACGTGAACAATCACAATGATAGCACGCCTCCCAGCTGTCCAGTATCTCGCCGCCAAGTCCCTCAAGCGCGTTCAATGCTATCTCCGACGGGTCAAGTTGCATCTCGAGCATCTGCTGAACCGAATCCATTTTTGCGAGATTCTCGTCTAACACCTTCACCGACTCGTCCGATATAGGCGGAACAACCTGTACCATATAGCCGCCCGCCGACTGCACCACACCGCTCTTGTCGAACAGAATGCCAAGCGCGCACACAGTAGGAAGCTGCTCGCTGACGGAATAATACGCGGTGATATCCTCCGCTATATTGCCCGAAACGAGCGGTATCTGCCCAACATACGGTTCCTTCAGCCCCATATCCTTGACAACGGTCAGCGAGCCGTCCGAACCTATCACGCTCGGTACATCGAGCGCTCCGTCCTCAGTCAGCGGCACATTCGCGCTCGGGTCTCCCGCGCAGCACTTCACATTGCCGCGATAGTCGGAGACTGCCGTCAACGTACCACACGGTCCTCCGCCGTTTATTCTCAATGTCAGCGTATCGCCCTCGTATTTCAACATCGCCCCCATGATTGAGACCGCTGTTGTCATTCTTCCGAGCGCCGCCGTCACAACGGGCGTCGCCATGTGAAGTTTCGCCATTTCCTTGACCATATCCGTAGAATCAATAGCCGAGCAGAGCACCCCGCCCTCCGCAGATAAGGCTCTTACAATTTTTCCCATCTTCTTTGCCTTTCGGTAATTTTATAAAATTTTATCACAATTCGTTGCAAGCAATGCTGCTATATACATTATATAATATGCTAAGCCGCCTTACAATGTGCAGCAATGTTTTGCCGCAGCCGCATTACGCTTTGTAATATTCAGCGCTTTTTCGCCAAAATCAGTAGCTTTTCACTGTTTTCCGACGGCGCACCAAATGTCTGATACTCCCAGACGTTCCCGACCTCAAACCCTGAGTTTTCCAGTAATTTACAGTATGCGTCAGTCGTAAGCGCGATCTCGCGAAAGCTCTCACCGCCGCGCGAATATGACCCGTCCTCATTCTCGAAAAACAAATCAAGCTCGATGTCAACACCATTATCACACTCGTCAAAGGCGTTCTGCCACACGCAGTAAACCCCGTCCACATCATATACAAACGTATTATTGCCGAGTATTTCACGGTGCTTAAAGATTGTATTCACATCAAACGCAAACAATCCTCCACTGTTAAGACACTCCGCCGCGCGCCGAAAACATTCAAGAATAGCGTCGGGACTTCCAAGGTGGTTTATGCTGTCAAGCGTCGATATCACCGCGCCGACAGTTCCGACGAGTTCCGTTTTTTCCATATCTTGGCATATCCACATAATCTTGGAGGATTTATCCGCCGCGATCGTCAGCATCTCAGACGATGCGTCCTGCCCGATCATATCAAATCCGCGTTCGGAAAGCCGCACCGTAAGGCTGCCCGTTCCGCAGCCCATATCCAACACTCGCGCGCCGTCCGCGCCAAAGCGCGTAAGTATTTCGGAATAGTAGTCGGCAAGTCCGTCATACGGCACATTAAACGTCAGCAGGTCGTAAACCTCCGCGAATTCGCCGTAGCCATTGCCCATTATTTCTTGCCCTTCATGCGGTCAAATACCATTTTGTATCCGCCCGCGGTCTGGTAGGTCAACGTTTTGTTGACGCGGGAGATCGTCGCCGTTGAAGCGCCCGTTACATCAACAATACTGTTGTAAACGTTGCCGTCAGTCAGCATACTCGCGACATGAAGCCGCTGCGCGATGGCGCTGAGCTCCTGCGGCGTACACAAATCCTCGAAAAAAGCCGCGCACTCCTTCTCATTTTTCAGTGTCAGCACCGCCTTGTAAAGCAACTCCAGATTTTCATCGGATTTTCTCATAATGCTACCTCCAAATTTCTGGGATAATCCCCCGATTTCTTTTATATTCTATTTTAGCATAATAAAGCCCAAAAGTCAACCCCTATTTTTCTCTTTTTCGTCAAATGCAAAAGTAAATGCAACACAAAGCAGAAAAGTGTTGCAATAACCTC
>CAJUMS010000200.1 GCA_910587465.1 uncultured Oscillospiraceae bacterium | reverse complement strand
AGGTAGGCGCGGCTACCGTTCGCGTTGAGGTTACGGAAAATCCCCTCGCCGTCGTAATAACCTTTATCGACAACGGCGTGCCTTACGATCCGCTTGCAAAAGCCGATCCCGACATCACCCTTTCCGCGGAGGAACGGCAGATAGGCGGGTTGGGGATATATATGGTCAAGAAATCTATGGACGACATTTCTTACGAATATAAAGACGGGATGAATATTTTAAAAATAAGGAAAGAAATACGATAATTATGAAAAAGATGATATTTGCCTCAATTTCGGTGTTCGTTTTCACGGCGGCGCTTTCGGGCTGCTCACAGAAAACCGAAGCTTCCGATGTGCTGTTTCAAAGCGCGGTAAGAGACGCGGCGTTCGCCGATGAAGACGAAATCCGGTCGCTGGTATCGCTCACGCCGGACGACGAAATGACAACATGGGACAGCGAGGGACGTGTTCTGCTTTGCACATGGCACAACTACCCCGACAGCTATCCCGAGGGAGAAAGCGTAACGATTAAGTGGGGAACCGTGTGGACGTTCACCGACAAGGAAATAGCGTCTTACGGCGATGAATTGAAAAAATCTGACGACCCCGAAACGCGGCTGAAGCAGCTTATAGCTTTTGCTCCCGATTCCGAACATTCCACCGTGACGGGTTTCTGGGTGAAGCCCGAAAATGTAAAACGCCCCGCGTATCAGTCCGATCCGACCGTCAGCACAATGACAAACACCTTCGGAGAGAATGTCGACGAGGAATTCAAGGAATGGTTCGACGGCAATATCCTGTGGTCTTATTACTACGGTAATTACCCGTGGACAAGGCTAGGCTATACCTACGATTGGGCGGATAACGGCAGCGAATACGGCCTGACCGAGTTTATCGTGAAAAGCGGTGCGGATGTCAAGGTGGAGTTTACGGAAACGACCGCGGAATTTCTGGAGAGGATCACAAAATAACGGATAACATTCTATATCCGATTTGATTTCTGTGAGATATGAGGGAAATTATATATCAAAGAAACGAGCGTTTGCTAAACGCTAAAATTCGTCAATATCTTCTGCCGGGAATTATGATGTCATTATCTCTGCAGTTGGGAAATATTCTGGACACGATCATGGTGGGAAACATGCTCGGCACCGACGCAATGACGGCGGACGCGCTGGCTCTTCCCGTAGAAACGATCCTGCAGATACCGAGGTACTGCTTGGGGACGGGCGGCGCTAGCCCAGCGTTTTATCGAACGGCGGCAGCGAAAAAATAATTTGGTTTATATCTTCGAGCAAACTCATAGCAGCGTAAACATTGTCATTATATCTCGAAAAATCATAATGATCCATGTACGGTGATATAGTCAAGCAGCGTTTAAATTCCTTAAGTTTGTAGACAAAATCCGAGTTCAAAATATATTTTACGCGCCTGTCATTCAGATAGGCGATAAGAATTTCGTTGGAATTGTATCTGTATTTTTCGTTTATATAAACGTCATTGCCGTAAAAATAAGCCTTAAAATTGAACACTGGAACCTCCGAAAAAATATTTTCAAAAATAGATAATGAGAAACAAAAAATAGAGAACTGTATTTAATTATTGCATAACTATTGAAAAATTTCAAGAGGTATGCTAAAATAATATGGACGGTCAAAGGCAAACGGAAAAATCGTTTTGCCTTTGTTCGTCCTTAAAATTATACAGGAGGTCGAAAATTTGAAAGAAGCATTATACACAAGCTATGCGGAACTGCCGCTGTTCTTAAACGCGGAAACTCTCGCCAAGCTGCTCGGAGTTTCTGTGTCAAGCAGCTATGAGCTGATGCACGAAAAGGACTTCCCCGCAATCAGAATAGGCTCGCGGTTGGTCGTTCCCAAAGAGAAATTGCAGCGATGGATAGATGAAAAAATGGAAAAGTGAGGTCAATATTTGAACAAGAAATATTCAAAGCGCGATCCAATCAAAGACTATTTTCCTCTGCCTAACGAGATATTCTGCCTTGGGCTTTCCTACGGAGAGATAGTGGTGTACTCGTATCTGCTTTACCGCGAAGACAGGATATCGTTTCAATGCTATCCAAGTTATAAGAGCATCGGGAGTGCACTCCATATGTCACGGAATACAGTTTGCAAGTACGTTCGTCGGCTTGAAGAACGGGAACTTATTGCTACTGAACCGACTGCTATTCGTAACTCAAGGGGCATTAAACTCAACGGAAATCTTCTCTACACGATACTCCCAATTGAACAGGCAAAAGAGTGTTTTTATGACCGTCAGTTTGAAAATATTGACCGACAAATCGCGGAAGAAAAGCAGAAAAAGCGTATAGAAAAACTCTGTTTAAAGTCCGATAAACAAGCGATCTGATGGGATTAGGGGGTAAAATAAGCAGATATTATGGGCGCCTCTAAAAACCCAATCAAATTCTCGATTTTTTGTCTGATCAAGCCG
>CAJUMS010000199.1 GCA_910587465.1 uncultured Oscillospiraceae bacterium | reverse complement strand
TGTCCTCCTTTGCGCTAATCTGTGGATGAAGTTCATCGCGAAGCGCTTGCGCGACAAACTCTGCCATCGTCAAATCGTGTTCTTCAAGATATTGCCGCACCTCCGCGTGAAGTTCCGCGTCGATCTTGACAGTAACGCCTTTTTTCTCATTAGTCGGCATTGTCCTCATTCCTTTCCAGATATTTTCTAAACGCAGATTCCGCGATATCTTCTATCGCGGAATCTGTTTGTGCCGCCTCTATAAGCAGCAGTTCGTAAAGCCATGTTGGGATTTCAATCTCCATTCAGTTCCTTTCTCACCTCAAATCCGCCTTTAAAGGTCACCGTTATGGTATCCTTACTCTCGACCGTGATTTTTTCGATAAGCTGCCGCACCGCCACATCATCGTATTCGGTCATGGTGAAATCCTCGTTTTCGAGCCGTTCCAGAATCGCATCAAGCTCGGCGGAGCCTCTTTGCGCCGTCATCTGTTTCGCTTTTTCGTTTTCGATGAACTCCCGCAGCGTTTTCATTTCCTCGCTGAATTTTTCGATATCCGCCATTGCTGTGGCGGCTGTTTCGGGTACGGTCGCCAGCTTTATCAGCTCATCTATGTTGTGCGTCAGCTCATCGATCCGCTGCTGCGTCGCCTGAACGCTGCCGTTCAGATTCGGATCGAGCACCTCGGTTATGCTTTCGCGGAGTGCCTTTGCCACGTCATCTTTGACCTCGCAGAATTCGTTTATCGCGCTCACAATCGCTTTATGAAGCAGCTGTTCGTCCACGGTCGGAGAACTGTGGCATTTCTTTTTGCCGTATTGAATTCGGTTGATACAGCGCCACTTTATTTCCTTGAAGCCTTTTGCCGTCCAAGTTACTCGGCGGTAATGCGAACCGCACTCTCCGCATATCAACAGTTCGGACAGCGCATATTTGGCGCTGTATTTGCCTTGCTCGGTCTTGGTGAGTTTATCGGCTATCGACCGTTTCGCTGACCGCCGTGCCATTTCCTCTTGAACTCGGTTAAAGTCGGACCGAGATATGATTGGCTCGTGATGGTTCTTTACAAGGTACATCGGAAGTTCCCCGTTGTTCTTACGAGTTTTCTTGGTAATGCAGTCCGTCACATAAGTTTTTTGAAGAAGCGCGTCACCTGTATATTTTTCGTTTGTCAGTATCCGCTGAATGACCTCTTTTCTGTAAGGTGCATTGCTTCCTTTCGTCTTCAAGCCCTTTTCGTTCAGCCTGTCGACTATCATATTTAAACTCATTCCTTCAAGGTAGAGTCGGTATATTTCCTTGACAATCTCTGCTTCCTCGGGAACTATTTCGGGCTTGTCATCATCACCTTTTCTATATCCGAGCAGTCTTGCGTATTGCATTGGCACATTGCCATTTTTAAAGCTTTGTCGAATGCCCCAAGAAACGTTCTTGCTTATGGACTCCGATTCAGCTTGGGCAAAGCATGACATTATCGTCAACATCATCTCGGTGTCAGTTTCAAGGGTGTTTATATTTTCTTTTTCGAAGATAACTGCGATTCCAAGCGCTTTAAGGTCGCGTATGTATTTCAGACTGTCTACCGTGTTTCTTGCGAATCTCGACAAGGATTTTGTGAGTATCATATCAATTTTCCCCTGTCGGCAGAGCCTTATCATTTTAAGAAACTCGGGGCGCTTTTTTGTCTGAGTGCCTGTGATGCCCTCATCGGCGAATATGCCAGCCATTTGCCATTCGGAATTGCTGTTTATCTTTTCGGTATAGTAACCGATCTGTGCCTCATAGCTGCTTTCCTGTTCCTCTTGGTCGGTGCTGACGCGGCAGTACGCCGCAACTTTTAACCGTCTTTCAGACTGTCGAATTTCCTCGCGGGATTTCGCGGGTATAACCACGATCCGCATATTGCTTGGTGCCGTTATTGCTGTTCCTATCATGTTTTCACCTCGCTTACAGTCGTATATTTTAATTGAGCGCACATTATTATAAGCGCTTCAACCTTTTCCTTATTGGGAGTTTCGGAATCGAGTAGCCGATTTATTTCATTGGTCATGCGCTGAATTTCGTCGGTCGGCTCATAGTTCGTGATTATTTTTTCGGGCTGCCGTATTTCGTCCTGCGTAGCGGGTTTACGGTATGTTTTCCGTTCCGCTTTGATTTGTGCCGCCAGTCTGAAATCGCTTTCCGATACAATCTGCGGATATCCGTTTTCGCCAATGTATTTCTTGTTTTCAAGTACTCTGCAGACCATATTTATATTCCATTTATTTTTGTCGACATTATACGGAATTACCATTTCTACTGCAATCGCTCTCAACGATTTGCCACCAATGTATTCCGAGAAGATTTTCCGTACCGCTTCCGCCTCGGGAGCGTTCAGCGCATATTCTCCGTTCACCATACAGTACCCGAACGGTATGCTCCTGTTTTTTAACATCTCATCACCTCACGATCCGCTCTGTA
>CAJUMS010000198.1 GCA_910587465.1 uncultured Oscillospiraceae bacterium | reverse complement strand
TATTTTTTCATTCCTGTTTTCTGCTTTGTGTTGCATTTACTTTTGCATTTGACGTAAAAATGTCGGATGTAAGCGTCGGCGAGATCAACACGAAAAATCTCCGCGATAACGAGAGCTTTGTAACGCAGGATACTCATCTGTTCCACGATACGATTGAAAATAACATCCGCATAGCAAAGCTTAACGCGACACGTGAAGAAATTATCGCGGCGTGCAAAAAAGCGTCTGTACACGACTTTATCATGAGTCTGCCAAACGGCTATGAAACGCAGGTCGGCGAACTCGGCGAAACGCTTTCGGGCGGGGAGCGCCAGCGTATCGGGCTTGCGAGGGCGTTTCTCCATAACGCTCCGCTGATGCTTCTCGACGAGCCTACAAGCAACCTCGACAGTCTTAACGAGGCGGTTATTTTAAAATCACTTGCCGACAACATTGAAGAAAATACCGTTGTATTGGTGTCGCACAGAAAGTCCACAATGAGGATATGCGACAAAATTTATTCGGCGGAGAACGGGAGGATGAGCTGATGAATACAGATGACAAACGCGAACGGGAAAAGCGGCTTGTATGTCAAATGATCGCACTGTACTGCCTAAAAAATCACGGCGGGAAAACGCTCTGCGCGGACTGCCGCGAGCTTTCGGAATACGCCCGCTCACGTTCCGATAAATGTCCGTTTATGGAAAACAAGACATTTTGTTCGAATTGCAAGGTACACTGTTACAAGCCCGAAATGCGCGAAAAGATACGCGCGGTCATGCGGTTTTCGGGACCGAGAATGATATTTCATCACCCGATAACGGCAATGCGGCACATTATCGAGGTCAGACGCGAGAAAAAACGACAAGAAAGGAAACTGAATAATGAAGTTTAAAAAGGTGATTTACATAACAATTGGCTGCATAGGACTGGCGCTCGGCGCTGTGGGAGCAGTGCTGCCGCTGCTGCCCGCGTTCCCGTTTCTGCTGCTGGCGGCAATATGCTTCGGGAAAAGCTCGGAGCGTCTGGACAGATGGTTCAAAAACACAAAGCTCTACAAAAACAACCTCGAATCATTTGTAAAGGGGCAAGGCATGACATGGAAAACCAAGATCAAAATAATGATAACCGTCACTGTGCTGATGACTATCGGATTTATTATGATGAACCAAATGATCGTGGGACGAATAATTCTCACCTGCGTTTGGGTTTTCCATATCTTTTATTTTATTTTTGGCATTAAGACAATCAAAAACACTAACAGATAGCTTATGCCACAAAAAGAATACAAGTCCTTTTTAGTCATTCGTACACATGGTGTCGTTACAAAAGTAATTCTGAATTTTAGAATGTGAAAACCTAAAGGAGAACAGAACGGCGATACCCGGAGAGGAAAGCGCAATGAGAATAGAATTTCCCAGGGCAAACCTTCTGTGTTACGAAATTATAATACATATAGTCGAAAAACGCCCTGCAATCATGCTTAAGATTGCAGGGCATTTTTTATCGACAAATTTCTACCCTCCTCCTTTTAAGCAACGAAAAAGCGAGGGATTTTTTTATATATATTTAATGTGGGCGTTTGCTTTACGGCAAACGCGCTTTTTTTATGTCAAAAAAAGTAGAATTGCGACATATTACCGCTCGCGCGCTCCGCCTCCTGTGTTCTTGTTCCATTCAACAACAATGAAAACACAGGAGGTTTAATATGATTGTTAAATATGATGATTTTTTGAGCAAAATCCCCGGCGAGGTAACGGAGGTCGAGGTCGATGACGAGCTCGGTCAATATATTGCCGGGATGGACGAGGCAGACTTCAATCTTAACCGTAAGGAAACACGTCGTCACACCTATATGTTGGAACTCGAGGAAAAAGGACGCTACATACCCGACGACAGCGATCCGCTGGACGACGTCCTCAAGGCAGAACGGATCAGGGAGCTTATGGCGGCGATTGAAAAGCTGAAACCGACGCAGAAAGAGCTGTTGATCCGTGTGTATTGGAATAAGGAACTCCAAAAGGATATCGCCACCGAGGAAGGCGTTTCACAACAGGCGATAGCAAGCCGTTTGAAAACAATTTTAAAAAATTTAAAAAAATTTTTAAAATAAATCCTTGTTTTTTGCCTTTTTCGTGGCTTATATATAGAGGGTTAAATTTCGCCCTCTGTTGCTCTTTGAAAATTTAATAGCAGTATTTCAGATACTTTCCCTTGCGCAGCCCATAGTGGTTGAAAGCGAATGGAGCATCCCGCCAAGACGTTCCCTATATCACAAGATCGGACAAGCACGGCACTTTGCCGGACGAGCCTCGGCTCAACATTATTCCGCACAATGATATATAACCGAGCGATAAGGACAAGCTCCCGAAACCGATGTGGCAGTCGGTGCGCGATGACCTGCACAGGGGGATAATGATACTTCCGTCCGACCATAAGTTAGAAGCAGTGGGGGCGGCGGCATGAGAACCATGCCGAGGTGAGAGTCCTATGA
>CAJUMS010000197.1 GCA_910587465.1 uncultured Oscillospiraceae bacterium | reverse complement strand
GAGATTCGAGTGAGTGACTGGAGTTCAGACGTGTGCTCTTCCGATCTCAGCACCTTTTGGTTGCGCCTTTGCATTGAGCAGTCGCGTTCGCCTAAATGTACCGCATTTCCGTGCTTGTCGGCAAGTATCTGAAATTCTATGTGCTTGGGATTAACAATAAATTTTTCCATGTAGATGCTGCCGTCCCCGAAGTAATTCAGAGCCTCGGTGCGCGCCGCAGTTATCTGAGACTCCAAGTCCTCCATGCGTTCAACAAGACGTATGCCCCGTCCTCCGCCGCCTGCGGAAGCCTTTACCATAAGTGGAAATCCTATTTCCTCCGCAAGCCTTTTGGCTTCCTCCATTGTGGGGACAGCCCCGTCGCTGCCGGGTATAACGGGTACTCCCGCCTTTTTCATAGCAGACTTTGCGGCAGCCTTGTCTCCAAGCATCTCAATAGATTCGGGCGCAGGGCCGATAAAGGTTATCCCGCACTTTCCGCAGTTTCGCGCAAAAGAGGCGTTCTCGGACAAAAATCCGAAGCCGGGGTGAACGGCGTCCGCGCCTGTTGTCTCGCAGGCGGCAATGATCGCCTTTTCGTTCAGATAGCTGTCCTTTGCAGCGGGAGCGCCTATACATACCGCTTCATCGGCGATCTTGGCATGAAGAGCGTTCCTGTCTGCGGTGGAAAATACCGCCACGGTCTTAAGACCCAGCTCCCTGCACGCTCTTATTATGCGCACCGCTATTTCTCCGCGGTTTGCGATAAGTACCTTTTTAAACATAATTACAGTATCCTTTCGGGGAAATATGGGCGGAGCCGCCCCGTAAATCCGTCAGACTTACAAACTGTCAGTTTGTCAGCTTGTAAGCTTGTCAATTTATAAGTTTATTTTATTGCAAAGGATATCTCCGCCGCAACGGCTTTTTCGCCGTTCACAGTGGCGAGAGCCTTTCCCACGCCCACGGGACCTTTTACCTTGATAATTGCCACCTCAATGCGCAGAGTATCTCCCGGCACGACCTGACGGCGGAACTTAGCTTCCTTAACGCCGCCGAAAAAGCCTATCTTGCCCTTGTTTTCGGGCATGGACAGCATAGCCACAGCTCCCGCCTGAGCGCACATTTCCAGCATAAGCACTCCGGGAACTACGGGGTAGCCGGGGAAGTGCCCCTTGAACCAAAATTCGTCGGGACTCATGTATTTGGTCGCCACGACCCTTTTGCCCACTTCCATTTCCTCGATAGCGTCTATCAGCAGGAACGGATCGCGATGAGGGATAATTTCCATAATTTGTTCTTTGTTCATCAAAGGCATACCGGTATCTCCCTTTACTTGATTATCATGATAGGCTGATCGAACTCCACAGCCTCGCCGTTTTTAACGAGTATCTCCGCCACCGTGCCGTCAAATTCGCTCTGTACTTCGTTCATCAGCTTCATGGATTCGATTATCATTATAACGTCGCCCTTTTTCACCTGCTGGCCAACCGTTACAAACGGAGGCTTGTCGGGCGCTGAAGCGGCATAGAAAGTACCAACAATAGGGGACTTTACCACATTCCCCGAAACAGCGTTAGCAGATTGTGCAGTTTGCGCAGTTTGTGCAGTTTGAACCGTCTGCGCGGGAGCGGCAAGAACCGCGGCGGCAGGAACAGCCGCCGGCATACCTACAGGCGGCGGACACTTCTTTCCCTTAACGGTAACGGAGCTGTTTCCCGCCGTTATCGTTATCTCTCCCAGTTCCTTTTCGTTGACGATATCCGCAAGCCTGCTTATGGTATCAAGGCTTATGTCGTAAATCTTTTCGCTCATTTTAATTCTCCTTGGTCTTTGTATTTGACAATGCAGAGGGTAGCGTTGTGTCCGCCGAAGCCAAGGCTGTTGGACAGCGCGGCGTTTACGGTCATATCACGTCCGCCCTCGGTGCAGTAGTCAAGATCGCATTCGGGGTCGGGTACTTTATAGCCGATAGTCTGGTGCACATAGTCGTTCTTGACGGAAAGAGCCGTAACTATGGCTTCAACGGCTCCCGCCGCACCCAGAAGGTGTCCCGTCATGGACTTGGTGGAGTTGATAACGACATTTTTGGCGGTTTCCTCGCCCAGCGCCTTTTTCACAGCCTTTGTTTCGTACTTGTCGTTAAGACCAGTGGACGTGCCGTGAGCGTTGATATAGTCTATATCCTCAGCTTTCAGTCCCGCTTCGGTAAAGGCGTTTACCATGCCCCTTGCGGCAGCCTCTCCCTCGGGTGAAGGGGAGGTCATATGGTATGCGTCGCAGGTAGCTCCGTAACCCGCTATCTCGGCGTAAATTTTTGCTCCCCTTGCTTTTGCGTGTTCAAGCTCCTCAAGGACGAGCGCCCCGCATCCCTCACCCAGAACGAAGCCGCTTCTTTCCGCGTCGAAAGGTATTGAACACCTGTCAAGGTCGTCCGCGCGGGTCAGAGCTTTCATATTATTAAAGCCGCCCAGCGCAAACGTGCCCACGCAGGA
>CAJUMS010000196.1:2166-2477 GCA_910587465.1 uncultured Oscillospiraceae bacterium | reverse complement strand
AAAAAACTCGTTTTTTTTGAGAAAATTGTGTAAAGTTATATTGACAAAATCACTTGAAATATTTTCTCTCCAACATGAAATCGTGTATCATAAAAGAAAAAGTGTCGCGCGGCTTAGGCATTATTTTTTCTTCGCTGATCCAACGAGCGCCGTTGCGTTTCAAGTTCAGTTCCAGATTTTCGATGTCTCGACCTACGCAATGCAGAACCACCCCGCCGCTGCCGCGCTGCTTTTCGATCATCACCATGCTCCCGTCGACGCAGCCGCTGATTCCTGTTGTTCCGGATATCATGTTGAACGGATCGTTGTCG
>CAJUMS010000196.1:0-2156 GCA_910587465.1 uncultured Oscillospiraceae bacterium | reverse complement strand
AGCACTAAGCGCGGTTGCGTGACCATTCCGGTCATGCAACCGGATCACCACCAATATTCACAAAGCGAAGCGAAGTGAATATTGGTGGCGATCCAAAAAACTCGTTTTTTTTGAGAAAATTGTGTAAAGTAATATTGACAAAATCAGAACGACTGTTTTGAGAACATAGAGGATATCTACGTTCTGAACGATATAGCGCAGAAATTCTCGGAATTATCCCGCGAGGACGCGGCAAAATTCAAGGCGGTTCTCGAGCATGAGCTGTGGCGAGGATGGGATAAAATCAACGTCATACTGAACAATCACGATCGCTATGAGTTTAACGAAACGATAAATTACGCTTCCGAATTTGGCGCGAAATATCTCGAAAAGCATATGCCGCCGGACTTTGACAGATCACTCTTGAAAGGCGCTTGCACAGCGGAATTCGCGCAGAAAATATTGTCCGCGAACGAATGTGCTTTCACGGAATACGGCGTGGTTTCCAAATGCGGCGGTCACTTATATTCGATGGTCGAAGCTCCCGAACAGGAGCAGGAAAACACTTTTGATATGGGAGGAATTTCATGAAATATCAGATAAAATGTGCCGATCCGGAACAGCATTCCATGTTTTATTCGGACTGCGATCCCGCTCTGCGAAACGCTTGCGTGGGGCATCTGCGAATGGACTTCGGCAGCGATAACGAGTTTTTCTCGACTTGGTGGGAGAACCGCGGAGATTTAAAAGATAATGCTTTTAAATCGGAATTAAACGATGTTGTGAATGAACTCCGCAAGGACGGACTGCTGAAAAACAGAAGCAGAATGCAGCGCTACTGCGCCACACATCAGAACCTAAATCTTAATGAAAGCTACGGCTTTTCCGTGGAAACCGATGATCATCTTTTTCTCCTTCGGTGTCACCCCGAGCGCGGCAATTACGACTGCTATATGTACTGCTATGACAAGCAGGAACTGCAGCTTGCACAGTCGCAGGAGGAAGGCGAATCGCAGTCGCCGGAGCTGTCGTTATGAGCAGAAAAAATCACGAAACCGACTATGCCACAGCGCTTGAAAACGAATACGCGCGGTGGGATGAGCTGTTCACCAAGGGCGGCTCCGATCCGTTCTGGACGGACGGGGTTAATCTTGAATTGACCCGAAACCATATACTCTATTACAAGGCGCAGCTTGCCAAGCAGGAGAATTCACTGTTCGGTCTGCCCGAGGTTTACTACAGAGAAACACCTCCGGAAGTCGATCCAAATTACATGGCTCGCCCCGATGAGATACGCGAAAACGCTCGTAAAGCGATGGAGATTATCGACGCTGACGAGAATTTGAAATTCGTTCGGGAGCAGTTCCCAAGCCTGTCCGAGCAGCAGAAAAAGCAATATTGCTTGCCCGCTATAATCAATTATGCGGAGAATCTGCGGCGCGCAATAGCGGCGGATGATCTCATAATAATGCGGCGATACGAAAACCCCGAACATTATTTGGAGAGCTTCGAGAGCGCGGCGATCAGGATACGCGATCCCCAAAGTACACGGCGGATAAACGATAATCTTACCGTCTGCGACCCCGAAGATGACGAGGATATCTGCGACGATTTCGGCGAGGAATGTTCCGAAACAGAACAGACCGTGGACGAGCCGGAAGAAGATTTTCAGCTAAGATTATTTTGAAAATGAAAGGAGAAACAGCATGAAAGTTGTTATGGTTGAGCCAAATAAGCCCGCCTATGTGACGGAGATCGGGAACGATTATAAGTCGCTCCACGATGCGGTCGGTGGTCTGATAGAGCTGATATATTTCCTCCATGAGCTCGGCGTGGTGATGGTCGGAAACGAGGAATCCAAGCTGCTCGGCATGGAGGGCAATCGGAGATTTGATGACGGAATCGTTGCCGGACCGTTCTTCATTTGCGGCGATGACGGCGAGGACTTCTGCTCGCTGACGGACGCGCAATGCGAGAAATATGTCCGGCAATTCGCCGAGCCGGAGCAGATCACTCGGCAGGAGGTCGAGGACGATATGAAGATTGAAATTACATTTTTTTAGAGGTGAACACCATGAAAAATACGGTAACGATAACGCTTGACGGCGAGAAGTTCAGGGCACTGAAGATGTATCTGTCGGAGAAGAAAACCTCGCTTGACGAGCAGCTCTCCAACT
>CAJUMS010000195.1 GCA_910587465.1 uncultured Oscillospiraceae bacterium | reverse complement strand
GGTTGAAAGCGAAAGGAGCGCTACGCCAAGACGTTCCCCGAATCACAGATCGGACAAGCACGGCACTTTGCCGGACGAGCCTCGTCTCAACATCATTCCGAAAGATGATCCGTAACCGAGCGATAAATAGCAGCTCCCAAAACCGATGCGGCAGTCGGTGCGCGATGACCTGCACAGGGGGATAATGATACTTCCGTCCAGCCATAAGTTAGAAGCAGTGGGGACGGCGGCATGAGAACCATGCCGGGGTGAGAGTCCCATGACGTAATGCCAGTTACGGTCTGAAATATTCCCGATTGTCGGGGGCGCGGGGCAAATACGACATTTTTTACAGGCAAACAAGCGGAGAAATTCGCTGTTAAAATATAAGGTTACGGCTCTGTAATCGCGCAGAGCCGCAACCGTTTGCACACTGAAAAGTGTGCAAATTTCAGTTGAGTTTACGAACAAGATTGAAAATTGCACATTTAATATAAGAGTATGGAGGAACAAAAAATGGATAACGAAGCGATCATCAGGTATAAATTCTACCTGTGCCGAAATTTTCTGGACAAACTGCTGAGCGAAAATCTCATAACCGAGGCGCAGCGCAGAAAGATCGAAAAGGCTGTTATAAAGCGGATCACGGAGGTTTGAACCCTTGTCCGCTTTTGTTGGTTCTGATACAAGCAGCCGCGGATATTTCGGTGGCATTGGTGATAGATAAAACCGATTTTTTTCGGTATGATGTGTTGTGAAAGGAAGTGATGAAATGGCTGAAATCAAGATAATACCCGCAAAAGACCGTTCCGACGAAATCATTAGAACCGCCGCTTACGCCCGAGTATCAAGCAGCAGCGAGGATCAGCTAAACTCGTTCGCGGCACAGATACGCTACTACACCGAACTGCTCAAGGACAGCACCGACGCGGTGTTCGTGGATATGTACGCCGATCAAGGCATAACCGGAACGTCGGCGGCAAAACGCACCGAGTTCCAAAGGCTGATGAGCGACTGCCGAAAAGGAAAAATCGACAGAGTACTCGTTAAATCAATATCGAGGTTTGCGCGAAATACCAAAGACAGCCTTGAAGCGGTGCGAGAGCTGAAAACGCTCGGCATATCGGTATACTTTGAAAAGGAGAATATCGATACCGCCGAGGTCAGTTCGGAAATGATGCTGGCGATATACAGCCAGTTCGCCCAAGAGGAATCCATGTCAATATCCAAGAACTGCCGCTTGGGAGTCAGAAAACGCATGATGGACGGCACTTATAAAAATGCATCCGTATCATATGGGTATGAATATTCCGATGGTAAGGTAACGGTCAATAACAACCAAGCCAAGATCGTTCGCAGGATATTCAAGGAATACCTTGATGGTAGAGGGGTATATGAAATCTCCGCCATACTTAACTCAGAATGCGTTGAAAGACCGCCCAACGCAAAGGAATGGCATCCGCAGTTCATTTCAAATATAATCGCGAATGAGCGATACATTGGTGATTCGCTGCTGCAGAAGAAATATATGACGGATACGCTACCTTTCCAAAAGAAAATCAACCGTGGAGAAAAGGCACAGTATTACATCAGTAATACGCACCAACCCATAATTGATAAAGAAACCTTTGAGGCTGTACAAGAACTGCGAAAAGCAAAAGCGAAAATTTATCATCGCTCACCCACCAACAAACACTATCCTTTGAGCAGAATGATAAGGTGCAGCTGCGGCAGTGGTTTCAGACGAAAGCAGTCGGGACACGGCATATCGTGGACTTGCTTGAAACATGACAGAAAGTCAGAGGGAGAATGCAGTATGAAACCCATACGGGAACAATTGATATATAATGCCTTTGTAAGAATGTTCAACAAACTCCAAGCACACTACAAAGCGCTCCTTTCACCAATGCTCCGCCAACTTGAAATGCTCTCCGAAAGAAAAAAATCGGTTAACACACAGCTTGCGGAGCTTCGTAAGGAAATATCCGAGATAAAGCAGCAAACCTACTTGTTGACCATGCTGAACTCGCAAGGAACATTGGACGGAGCATACTTCATGGAACGCTCACAAGAACTTGACCGAAAACTGCAGACTGCACAAAAGCAGCTTCACGCTAATCTTGACGATAAGGACGGCAAAAGGCTTGACGAGCTGCGGAAGCTGATTGGAATATTCGAAAGAGCCGAACAGATAGACGAATTCGATGAGATCAAGTTCGGGCTGATCGTTGAGAAAATCACGGTGCTGTCGGAATCGGAAGTCCGCTTCAACTTGATAGGCGGGATAGGCTTTACAGAGCGGATCGTGAGGTAATAAGATGTTAAAAAACAGGAGCATACCGTTCGGATATTGCATGGTGAACGGAAAATATGCGCTGAACGCTCCCGAGGCAGAAGCGGTGCGGAAAATCTTCGCGGATTATATCGGCGGCAAATCGCTGAAAACCATTGCCGCCGAAATGCAGATACCATATAATATAGGCAAGGCGCTATGGAACAAGAACATGGTCTGCCG
>CAJUMS010000194.1 GCA_910587465.1 uncultured Oscillospiraceae bacterium | reverse complement strand
CGAAAATGACACCGTTTTGTACAATCCGCTGCACGAGTTTTCTACTTCAGGTATTGGCTGCGAACGCGGCAACTTTATGTGCAACCCCATAACAAAAATGTCCGATGTGACCGCTAAAAATTATTTAAAAATGTTTGATGAGATATGGAATGACAAAACTCGTGTACAAGACGTTACCGACGCTGTGATTGAGGGCTTTGGCAGTGCATACAAAGAGAACTCTCCCGAATTCATCTACTTTATGACTTTATATCATGTCTTCAGCGAGTTTCTGGAGGATATTTCGGAAGACGTTCTGCCTAACGAGGCAACGGGCTTTAAACAAAGCAAAATTTGGAATATGCTGTTTGATTTTCAAAAGAGCGGTGCGCTTTCCATTATCAACAAGCTTGAAAAGTACAACGGCTGTATTCTTGCAGACAGCGTAGGACTTGGAAAGACCTTTACTGCACTGGCGGTCATTAAATATAACGAGATGAGAAACAAAACCGTTCTTGTTTTATGTCCGAAACGGCTAGCTGAAAACTGGAATACATATAGAGAAAACTATCTCAACAACCCTGTTGCCGATGACAGATTTAACTATAAAGTGTTATTTCCTACCGATTTATCACGGTCGGAAGGAATGTCAAACGGCGTTTACCTCGACAGGCTCAATTGGGGCAACTATGACCTTGTGGTAATAGACGAGAGCCACAATTGAGGAAAAAGCTATCTTGAATACCGCCGCAATCAACTTAAGCGGCTAAAAAACGAAGTCGTGGATATTGAGGAAATGTCGGACAGCATTTCTTTAATGGACTTGGGACTGAATGAATTTCGGTTGGATTTATTGGAATATGTAAAAAATCACAGTGATATAACAAAAAAGCCTCGTGGTTTGCACGCAGTCGCTCCTGCACAGGACGGGCTGCCAGAAGGAATTATATTTGTGCTGAAAAACATCAATGATACTATAAACGTTGATAACCGAAACCACATTCACCCGTTTTATATGGTGTATATCAGCGCAGACGGCAAAGTGGTATGCGATTATCTTAATCCTAAGCTAATGCTGGATAATATGCGTATTCTCTGCCGCGGAAAAGTGAACCAATACGTGAGCTGTACACGCAATTCAACAAGGAAACAGATGACGGAAGGAATATGTCCGAGCCGTCTCAATTGCTTAATCGTGCGATAAATTCCATAATCAGCGCAAAAGAGGAATCCGATATTGACAGCCTGTTTTCGGATGGCGGAACGTCAGCACTTGTTTCCGATATTAAGGGGCTGGAAGATTTTGAGCTTATATGTTTTTTGGTGGTGAAGTAATGGGCATTTTTCCAAAGTCAACGGAATTTAACAAGAAAATACCGAAACAGAAATTTTACGAAAAGGCGGATATAAATCCTGCTCTGAAAAGTGCTTTTGTAGAGCAGATCTCTGCAATAATTTGGATGAACAAACTTGCCGAAAGCACAATCAATCTACGGTGCGGCGAAAGTGTTACCAAAATAGAGGTTTTTGAGATAGCACTGCAATGCCGTGAGTTAGACACGTCGGTTCTTAAAGCAATAAGCCGTGCTATTCCATATCATATTCTGTTTTTACTGGAATTTGAGGGGAAATATCAAGCGCATATCGGCTTTAAGGACAGTATGGACTACTCTACGGAATGGCTTGACGAAGCGGAGCTGCCGCTGAAAATCACAGGACTTACCCTCGATTCGGTTTATGAGAATTTTGTGCGGCAAATTGCCGGAAGCAGGTTAAACAAAATTTTCGAGGACGAAAGCTTAAGCGTGTCGATCGAGCGTAGCAGAAAACGTGAGGAGCTTGAAAAGAAAATCGCTGCGCTGAAAAACAAAATTAGGAAAGAAAAGCAATTCAATCGACAGGTTGAGATGAACGGTGAGCTGAAAAAGCTTAGAGAAGAATTGGAGGAACTGAAATGAACCGTAACGATGCAATTGAAGCACTTATTAAACAGTTAAAAAATAAAGGGTATATTACAGATTTAGAAAAAGATATACTTGATACAACAAATGCAATTAATAAAAATCCATTTGACCGTAAAAGTGCCGAAACTAAGATTAGGTCGAACAACACAAAATATCCGGATATATTTGTTGCTATAAGCAGTTTGCCCACTACCGCAGTACGCCCATTTAATCAAGTGAGCGATGATGATGTAAAATATAATCTTCAAAACCAACTTGAAATGTTATGTGTAAAAAAATTAGGAGACAGCAATAATGGACAAAATGAAATTTGAATCCCCCAGCCTCACGGAAAAGAACATCGACAAAATTGCCGAGCTTTTCCCAAGCGTTATCACGGAAAGCGCCGACGAGAGCAGCAATCTCAAAAAGTCGATAAACTTTGAAAAACTCCGTCAGCTTTTGTCAGAGGATGTTGCCGAAGGTGACGAAACTTACGAGTTTACATGGGTAGGCAAAAGAGCGGCAATTGCGGAGGCTAACAAGCCTATCCGCAAGACTTTGCGCCCATGTCCCGAGGAGAGCGTGGATTGGGACACTACCGAAAATTTG
>CAJUMS010000193.1 GCA_910587465.1 uncultured Oscillospiraceae bacterium | reverse complement strand
CAATAGAGGTTATAATGTCCTCGTTTCTGAGGTATGCGGTCGTAATAATCGACAGCGCCGTTTCCAGCTCGGAAGATATCGCTTTCTTATAATTTGTCGCGGTCGTTTTGACGTACCAAAATGGCACGAACATCAATCCCACAGCCATAACGGGAGCGAGAAAAGCGTTCCCGATAGCGACCGCAATGCAGATACCGATTGCGGACAATCCCAACGAGCAAGCGCAAAGGATACCGAACATATTCGTTCTGTTGGTGAGCCGCAATATCTCCTGCGCTTCCGATATCTCGCGCCTGAAAATATTCGGTTTCTTGCGCTTGGTCGCCTCGTTGATCTGAGATTTTATGCTGTTCGGTTTGGCGAGGAGCCTATTAAAAATCCCCTCGGTGAACTCCATCGGCGAGATCCCGAACATCAGAAAAAATCCGACGACCATGCCGATACAAGCCGCCGTTAATATAGCGTTCATGCGGATTTGCCCCCTTTCATAAGCGCGTCCAATTCGCCCTGCGGCATACCGTTTTCCAACAATCTGCGCTGCAAGGACTGCGAGATCTCCTCAACCTTTTGGTGTTCGCCCTTGACAATAAATTTTCCGTCCTCCATGCGGTTTTCGGTGATCTTATATTGGTAGAGCGAATGGTATTTCCGAGTGCCGTCGGGACAAATCTCGCACTCCATAATTTCCATAATTCGCCGCTGTTTATTTTCAAGCTGCTTTGCGTACACGACAATGGGAAACGCCTCGGTTACAAGGTTAAGGATCACTTTGTCATCGACATTCGGGTATTTCCTTTTGCAGAGCGTGACCATTCTGCGCCATGTGGATTCACAGGAATTCGAGTGAATTGTGGTGATTACCGTGTGTCCGGTTCGTGCCGCTTCCTGCGCGGAATCCGCTTCGCTGCTTCTCATCTCGCCGACAACAATGTAATCGGGGTGGAAGCGGAGCGCCATATCCAACAGATCGTCTTGGGATATGGATTTGCGGTCGTCCTCGGATTCGCGCGTAATGGTATGCACGACTTTGTTCAGAATTTTATTTTTTTCATCGCGCACCACCAAGTCCAACTCGCGAGAGCCGCTTTCAATCGTAAGGATTCGCTTGTCGTAAGGAATAGTGGTAAGCAGCCAACCCGTCAATGTGGTTTTGCCCGAAGAAGTCGCTCCAGCGACAGTCGTTGAGACACCATATCTTACCAAAGCTGATAACAGCTCCATCATTTCATCGGTCGCGGTTCCGGATTTTAAGAAGTCCTCTTTCTTCAGCTTTTGGGCATTGACGATACGGATTGATGCCGCCACACCAACGTCCTCATCGACCAACGGTGTTTTAAGAACCGCGATACGGATATTTTTCGAGAGATGACCGAGAATAGCGGGCGAAGTATTATCCAGCACCATTCCCGAAACGTGCAGCATACGGCGGACAACGTTTATAGCGTGTTCCGGCGACTCGAAACGCTCGTCGATTTTGACGTTTGTTCCATTGGAATACTGCACCTCAATATAATCCCAGGAATTAATATTTATTTCCTCGATCCCCGTGCCGAATATATATTTCGTCAGAAACGAAAATTCAGCCATTTCCGTGTACAGCTTGTCGACCAATTCCGTTTGGGTAAGCCCCTCAACAGAAATACGGTAATCGAGCAAATATTTCCCGATATAACGCTTGACCTGCTGCTTGATATTATCGTCGCCCGAATTTACGTTATTGATTCCGTCGATCACGAGCATAGAATATTTGCTCGAAATGTACGACTGCACCTCGTTCAGAACATCGGAAAACTCCCGCTTTTTATCCGATTTGAAAAACAGATTTTGCGTGTTGGTATTTGTCGTCAAATTCATATCTCGAACACCTCGTTTGCGATTTTTGATACAGCCTTGCGGAAATCCTTGCTGTCTTTTTCGGTAAGTCCCGCGAACAAATTCCCCGCGAGGAACTGCTTGTAAACCTCATCGGAGTGCGGAATTTTAAAGCTCACGCCGCCTACGATCTGCTCGATCTCATCATCGGCTTGAAAGGACGAAACGTTGCTTGCCGCTTTGTACTGCTTATTGGCGTTGAACTTATTATCGAGGAGCAAGGGGAGCTGCGAATTCAGATACGATATTGATTTCAGATCGCACGAAACCAAACGGAGAACAGCGTCGGACTCAATCAGCGACACCGCCGACAGCACATCATTAGTGATATTGCTCGTACAGTCGATAATGATATATTCGCACATTTTCCGAAGCTCATCGATCAGCTCCCGCGCCTGTGTTTCGGTATATGGTGCATAGCTGAAAGCATTCTCGCCCTTGAGCATGGCAAGCATGGTGAGGTACTCATTTTTCTTGTGGAGGATCGCGTTTTGGCGAATAAGATTTCCGTCCACATGAGCCGCGCCGAGAATATTTCCGAGCGAGGTTTCCGCCTCGAGATCGGACGGCGGACAGACGTAGGGAAGAGGCGGTGCGGACATATCCGCAAGCACAAGAATGACATTCTTTTTCTGCGATGCGATGTAGCGCGCCAGCTTAACGCTCATGATCGTTTTTCCCGAAGAGGGAGACCCCCAGACCG
>CAJUMS010000192.1 GCA_910587465.1 uncultured Oscillospiraceae bacterium | reverse complement strand
GTTTGTTTTTAGGGGGCAGTCATTTTTCAGTGTCCGATTTTCGGGGCGCATTGCCGTCGAATCGTTGTCGGACATAGGAACAATGGAGAACCAATATATAGGTATGTCCTTGCGAGAACCCAAGCAGAGCTAACTCAAAAGCTACACGATAAAATCGCAATATACCGCGATGCTGATTTGAGTGAAGATTGCAATATGACGCTCGGTGAGTGGCTTGATAAGTGGATCAATAAATTTATGATCTTCACCGTTCGTGAGGGAACGCTGTCAGCGTATAAGTCGCTGATCGAACATCAGATAAAACCTTATCTGGGAAATCGTCCGCTGTCAACTCTTACCACAAATGAGATTCAGAAATTCTATAATGCGGTAAAGAAAAACGGGCGCGTTCATGTGGACAGAGAGCACGGCACAGAACTCGCTGATAGTATGGTCAGAAAAATTCATATGCTACTCCATGAGTCACTTGAAACAGCAGTACGGCAGCGATTAGTTGTAAACAATCCGACCAACGGAACAACAATACCCAAGAACAATTATCCCGCCAAGCAAATATTGAATGACGAGCAGCTTGAAAAATTTATGGAAGTGATAAAAGCCGATAAGCAATGGCACGATTTCTTCTATACTGAATTGACCACAGGAATGCGCAGAGGTGAGATATGCGGACTGCGGTGGGAAGATTTCGATGAACGGAACGGTAAATTAAAAATACGCCGCAGCGTTGGCAGAATTAAAAACGGAGTTCTTCCAATCGGTGAAACCAAGACAGAAACGGGTATACGAGAAATCCTACTGCCACCAAGCACAACAGAGTTACTTATAAAACGAAAAGAAAATGCTGTTGGCAATTGGATATTTCCAAACTTATATCACCCCGAACAACCACTCAATCCACAGAGCGCATATACACACTTGAAAGTGCTTCTCAAAAAATCAGACCTGCCCTTGATACGCTTCCATGATCTGAGACACACATTCGCGACGATGGCACTTGAAAACGGAATGGACGTGAAAACGCTCTCGACAACAATAGGTCATGTTTCTTCCGAAACGACGATTGATATCTATAGTCATATAACCGATACCATGCAGCGACAGGCAGCCGCGAAGATAGACCGCCAAATTTGCGGCACAGAAGCCCAGATTCCGAGGGATGAGGAACAGACAAGGATAGATACCCTCCCGCCCGATTTCGAGCCGTACAAGCCCAAGTGTCGCAAATCCGGGACAGGCTGTGTGACGATGATAAACGACCACCTCTTCGAGGGCAGATATAGTCCGAGAAATGCTTATGGAAAGCGAGAAGCGCATAACATATACGCCAAAACGCGCGAGGAATGCGAGGAAAAGCTGGCGGCAATGATAGCGCAGGTTAAAGCTGACATCAAGGCGGAGAAAGAGCGATTGAAAGTTTGAACGATTCGTTAAAACTCGAGGCTCGATAACGAAACGTTATTGAATGCTTTCAAAAATTGAGCCGCAGCAAACAAAGAATACAGCACCCGCCCTAAAATAGGACGGGTAGGTGTGTCCAAAACGGACATACCTTTAAAACTGCCGTTTTGACAGAATTGACTTGTTTGGACTCGGGGGCGATTTAACCCCGAGGTGCGTAAAGGTCGGATTACGCTACCTTTCAAAATCGGTACTCCCTATCTCGGGGAGTACCGCATAGATGGGGATACAGATGAGTACCTCATGAAAAAATAATGATGGGATGAACTGTCCCATCATCTTTTTCATGTCATAAATTGAGTTGCATTAAACAAAGAATACGCCGTCCCATACTTCACGTTTTACGAAGTATGGGTAAAATCTTAAAACGGCAGTATTCCAGATTTTACAAAAAATGTTTAAGTACATCTTGACTGTTAACAATATAAACGCCTATTTTATTTCTGACGAACTCCGACAATTCAGTCGAATAAGTTATGCACTTATCATACATATCACAAAAACTTTCTTTGTCCGTTTCTGAATAATAGCAATAGATAATTTTAGGTGATACAACACCCCCTGCTTCTAAAAATATTTGTAACTCCCTTAAGAGATGATAGTCGTTTTCTATATTCAAACCAAATATTACTACAATCTCGATTTGTCCATCTCTTATAGTCTTTTCCAAAACCTTAGAATAAAAGTCATATTTGGTGTTTTTGCCGGTCTTCACAGCTAAATTGGCAGAAATTGGTAGAAACGATTTTGACAAGAAGTAATCCCCAATCAGAATGGTACTTATATCGTATCTTGTCATATTATACTTTACACCAAGGGATTGATGCAATACAATGTTTCTTTCTATCAAGAATTGACCATGAAGATGATATATTTTTTGGTCGGTTATGGTATCCAATATGTTATCGTAATTTGTTGTCATAACATAATCAAATCTATGAAGGAACATATTAAGCGCTTGCCTATCAACACTATTCCAATTTTGTAATTTATTAACCTCAAATGATTTGCCATTCATTAGAATATTAGATGCGTACAAAAAGCGATAGTAAGTAAACATACCGCTAATAGCTGTATTTAGTAAAGCTTTATCGCCTTGTTGATATTGATACTAATCTCTAACCAAGATATAGACAACCGAGAGAAAATATGATATAATA
>CAJUMS010000191.1 GCA_910587465.1 uncultured Oscillospiraceae bacterium | reverse complement strand
TAAAAAGCCATTTGTGGCGGAGAGAGCATTAAATTCACTCTTCGGGACGCAGAGGTCGCGTGTTCAAATCACGTCGTCTCGACCAACTAATTGTTACCAAAAAGATATTATGCCCACAAACGGCGGTGCAAAGCCATTTGTGGGTATAAATCTTGCTAAAAACAGGATTCGCGGTCCACAGATATTTTCGACACGAAAGTGGACTTGAACCCTCCCCTACAAAATTTTTCTGGTTGAAATTGGATATTTTGACGAAATCGCCTGTGAATAATTTCTCGTTCGTGAGAGATCATTCACAGGCGATTTTTGGTTTTCAGAACGTTGACAAAAAAGATATCGACAGGACTTGAACCTTTTGGCAACAAAATTTTACAGTCGAAATTGTGCAAAATGCCGAAAGCCCTATAATTAACCTCGCATACATTGAACGTAAGTTTAAGCGTGACTGTCGCTAAGTCGTAGGTAATTCGGAATCACTATATCAGTTTAATATAGCACAGATATTAATCTCGTATTTTACAAATAACCTTGAAAGCATTATAATATAATAAAAGCCATGTGTCCCGGCTTTGGCAATATAATTGCAGTCTTGACGCTGGCAACGGAATTTAATGAAGAGGAGCAGGAAAAATGATTGGAGATTTTAGCTTTACAATCCCGCAAAATTGCGTGTTTGGTGTAGGTGCATTGAAAAAATTACCCGAGTTATTAAACTCCTCCGGGGTAAAAAATGCAATGCTTATTTCGGATCGAGTATTGGAGAAGATAGGTTTGGTAGAACGTGTGCAGAAGTTGATACATGAAGCCGGAATAAGCTGCTGCGAGTTTCTTGATGTTCCTGCCAATCCCACAGTAGATGTAGTTGAGTCATGTGCTGCAAAATATAAAGATTCGGAGGCAGGTGCAATGATTGCTCTTGGCGGCGGGTCTGCAATGGATACCGCAAAAGCAGCAGGAGTATTGGCGAAATACGGTGGCAATATTACAGATTATGAAGGAACAGGTAAAATACCCGGGTATATTGATCCTTTGATAGCTGTTCCAACTACTGCCGGAACAGGTTCTGAAGTTACAGTAGCTACTGTAATTACTGATACTGCAAGAAATTATAAGTTTTCCATTCTTGGTTCGGAAATATCGCCTAAATATTCTGTTTTAGATCCCGAATTATTAATGACCGCTCCGGCTTCCATTGCTGCCTCATGTGGAATTGATGCATTAGTTCACGCAATGGAATCATACATCAACACAGCCTCAAATCCATTTTCTCAAATAATGAGCGAAAAAGCGATGGAGTTGATAGGCGGCAATATAAAAAAATTTGTTGCACGCAGAGATAATGTTGACGCGGCGTGTGCAATGATGCTTGGTTCAACATTTGCAGGTATTGCTTTTGCCAATAACCGGCTTGGAAACATTCATGCATTATCACATCCCGTGTCCGGGTACTTTCATGTGGCACATGGTGTGGCAAATGCTATTTTAATGCCTGTGGTCTTTGAGTTTAATGCATTAGCCGATAACGGACGATATTCAAAAATATATGAATATGTCACGAACAAAGCAGCAGGAACTGATTTTACACCCGATATGCTTTGTGAGGCTTTGCGTAAATTAAACCGAGATCTTGGAATACCGAAAAATCTTGCTGAGGTTGGAGTTACAGAAGATAAAATTCCACAAATGGCAGAGGATGCTATGAAAAGTGGCAATATTTCTGTCAATCCGCGTCTAACATCATTGAATGATGTGGTGAATATATATCAAAGAGCATTGATTGGGTGAAATTCTGCAGATCCAATACAACAAAATTGATGTATAATCTCAAAATATTTAGTGAAATTTAGACAAAATGACATAAAGCGCCTGTAAGTCGCTTCTCACATAAGGTGAGAGGTAATTTACAGGCGCTTTTTTTGTTTTCCGACAACACGATGTTGTCGCAGTTTGCCCAAAAGGCGGCACGGATGCCGCCAACAAAGGCAAACAGGCGACAAAGTTCGGAAGAACCAATCAGTCACCAAGCCTTGACGGCTTGAAATATAAATTTGGAGGAATCAATATGGGAAATGAAAACAAGCAGCAGAAACCCGACTGTCCGCTGATCGGAGAGGATGGGAATATATTCCATCTGGTTGGAATCGCAGCGAAAACTTTAAGAAGAAACGGTATGTCAACGGAAGCGTCCGAGATGACGGAAAAGGTCTTCGGCAGCGGCAGCTACGAGGAGGCGCTCGGGATCATCGGCGAGTACGTCAATATAACCTCGGTCGATGAACCCAACGAGGATATGGACATGAGGATGGGATAACGGAGGTAAACATGATCAAAGCATTAATTCAACATTCTCCGTACTGCACGGAAATCAGATTTCCGTGTTCGGAAGCGGAGCTGTCGAAAAAGCTCGGCGAGCTCGGCATGAATCCGGAACACCTCGCACCGATGGCTACGGTTATTGAGATCGAGCCGTCCGAACTGTCGGTGCTGGAGGATTGCAATGTAAGTTTGGACGCGCTTAACTATCTCGGCAAGCGGCTTGACGGAATGGACGAGAGTGAGCATAAGCAGTTCCTTGCCGCGCTGTCGTGCGATGAGGCGGATATCGGTTACGGCTTGAAAAATATAATCAATGATGTTGTATAATAAAACTTGACACCAAATTCTCAAAGAAGTATAATGCAAG
>CAJUMS010000190.1 GCA_910587465.1 uncultured Oscillospiraceae bacterium | reverse complement strand
CCGGATATCATGTTGAACGGATCGTTGTCGCGGCACTTACGGGTATGATGAACCAACAGGATCGCGATCTGCAGCATGTCCGCGAGATTTTTCAGCACGGAAAGTTCTTTATAGTCGGAAACGTAACTTGTATCATCACCCGAACGTATCTTTTGTATAGTGTCAATGATAATGATTTTCAAATCCGAGTGCTGCGACCTGAATATTTCAATCTGCTTTTCGAAAACGCTGCCGAGCGTTTCCGATGTGATTCATTGACAAAAAAGATTTTTATAAAACGCATAAACAAAAAGGAAGTTATTAAAGTTTTTTATTCACCAAATGGATCTCTGACCGCTTATGGTAAAATCAGCATAATAATGCCTTGACCCGTTACAGATCAAGGCATTGTCCTAATTTTTTGGTAGATCATAAAATTCTATTGAGCTATAGGTCGGTTATTATCAAACGACGGCGGCGTAACGTTCGTGTTGGGGAACGGACTGTCGGCGGGCGATGGCTCCGACATACTGAAATACATTTTTGCCGCCTTTGTCGTGCCGAAATCGCGGTTTGAACCCGTGTCCTGAACCTTATTGAACGCCTCGCGGAACATGGCGTTGTGAGCTTCCTCGCGGTTTAACAGAAAGTCTATCGTTTCACGAACCTTTTTATCGTTTATCTGACGGTAAAGATATTCGTACACTACCTTTGCTCTCTGTTCCGACGCGATATTTGACAGAAGATCGGCGCAAAGATCACCCGTCAAGGTAACATAGTCTCCCGTCCACGAATATCCCGACGCATTTATAAGTCCCGGATTCAACCCGAGCAGAACGTGTGATTCTATCTCTCCCGCAGGTACTGCCGCCGCGTCAACGTCGTGACCGTTCAGAAGATTGATCGTTTGCGCAACCATCTCCATATGACCGAGCTCCTCCGCTGCGATATCCAAAAACAGATCCTTTATCGCCTGATCCCTAATTCTGAAGCTCTGCGACATATATTGCATTGCCGCCTTGAGTTCTCCGTTTCCTCCGCCAAGCTGCTCCTGAAGCAGCGCCGCGTACTGCGGATTAGGCTTTTCAATGCCGACCGGATGAAACAACTGTTTTTCGTGTTTGAACATAGAAACATTCCTCCCTTTGAGAGTATTGTTTCTGATTTTAATGAAATTATTCCCTATACTATCGTTCCTCCGTTGGGATTGAGCACCTGCCCCGTCATATAGCTACTGTCGCAGGAGGCGAGAAAAACGTAACAAGGGGAAATCTCACAAGGCTGCCCTGCTCTCATCATGGGAACGGATGACGTTTCGGAGCCGAAGCCCGCGACCTCCTCCGCTGAGAACGAAGCGGGAATAAGCGGCGTCCATATCGGACCGGGCGCTACGGCGTTCACTCTGATACCTTTATCCGCAAGAGACAGCGCAAGTGAACGAGTAAGCGTGACTATCGCGCCCTTTGTCGCACTGTAATCGATAAGGTCTTTATTGCCCTGAAACGCCGTTACGGACGCGGTGTTTATAATGCTGCCGCCCCTTTTCATATGCGGAAGTGCACACTGTATCATATAGAAAAACGAGAACACATTGTTCCGGAATATAAATTCGAGCTGCTTGTGCGAAATATCCAATATGCTTCTTTGGATAAATTGAAACGCGTGATTGTTTACCAAAATATCCAATCTTCCAAAGCGCTCGATTGTTTTTTGAACACAATCCCGCGCGAATTCGGAATTTTTTAAGTCGCCCTTGATAAGAAGACAGCAGCCGCCGAGCTGCCTTATTCTTTCGGCGGTTTCCTCGGCGTCCTTGTCCTCGTCGTAATAGACTATCGTGACCGACGCGCCTTCCTTTACAAAGTCATAGGCGACAGCACGACCTATTCCGCTGTCTCCGCCGGTGATGACAGCGACTTTCCCCTCCAGCTTTCGGCACTGCTCATTACATTCCGAAATCGGGACGGGCTTCATTAAATATTCCAAGCCGGGCTGTCTGTTCTGATGCTGCGGTGGAAACGCGTTCGGCATTTTCTCGCAAGACGTTTTTGGCGCGCAGTTTTTGGGATTACCGCAGTAAATTCTGTTGTCGTTCATAGCTATGCCTCCTTACCTAATATAATATGCGGTAAAAGACAAAACGACAATCAAAATGCTTTCATAGCATTTCTTTGCATTATTACAATGCCTTGTCACATTCCCATTGCCATGCCCTCGTCCTGCTCCTCGCTTTCGTCCAAATCCTCGTCCTCATCGGGATTTTCGGATTCCTCGTTCTCGTCGTCAAAATCGTCCGAAAAATCGGTGCTTTCCTGTTCCTCGGCAACTTCTTCGTCCTTGTCGGGAATCGCCTCACAATCGCTCACAGCGGCTGTTCCTTTCTGTTCTGTGTATTCCTCTGCCACTTTCTCAGAATCGATCGATACCTCGTTCATGACTGCCCGTTGCGTTAGATCGCGCTCAATCTCGTTCTCGATCAGCCCAATCACAAACTGCTTCTGCGTCATGTTGTTGCGCTGCAGATAATCTTTGATTTTTTGGAAAAGCTCATCCGGCACCTGAAACGCCATCGTTCTCATATTTCCCATAGTTTTGCCCTCCTGAATATTAAGTTTGGGGCGAAGTTCGTTTTGTAAAGCCAAAGCTACGAAATCCCCCATTGTCATTTTGATTTTGTCAATATAACTTTACACAATTTTCTCAAAAAAAACGAGTTTTT
>CAJUMS010000189.1 GCA_910587465.1 uncultured Oscillospiraceae bacterium | reverse complement strand
AAAACTCGTTTTTTTTGAGAAAATTGTGTAAAGTTATATTGACAAAATCAAAATTCACGAAAACAGTACCGATATCGTCCACAAATGATACTGTGCCTTTTGTTCCATTTGGAACGGGATTCGGGTCATCGCCCATGCTGTCGAGCTGCACACGAGTTCCGCGCGGATAATGCTCCTTGTAGAACTCGATGCGTCCTCTGCTCATTGCCATGTTACCACCTCCCTCCTCGCAAAAGTTTATGTTAACGAGCGACCAAAGTCGCCCTGTCACATACTTAAATCGTTTATCTGCGTCAGATCTTCACGCAGCTTTTCATAAGCCGCTTTTATGTTCAAAGCGCCTCGAACATCATTTTCCGAGAGGGCGCTTTCAAATTCCTCATCGGTAATCTGCCATTGCCCGTCAAGCCTTGCACAAAGCGAATTGACATCGGAAATTTTATCGTCGGGCAGCAGCCTTTTGCAGACGATTTTCGCAATCTTGTCATCATTCTCAGTCGGATAATAATCCACAGAAACATTCTCCATGCCGCCTATCGGAATATCCTTACAAATTCCGATACTGCCCAGATGATCTATCAACTCGTAGGTGGGCATATCAAATTTCAGCCAATTGTTTCCGTTTTTAATAAAAAATCTTATCATTTCAAGTCCTCCAATTCAGCAGTCCAATGCCGTCCCTGAACAGCATAACTCCCGCAAATATCGTCATCACGGTTGAGTCGTCGATCAGATTCGCGTCGCATAATTCATTTAACGAAATATCCGCGCTGCCGTGATATACTGCTTTTGCCGCCGTAAATAACGCATAGCCCTCGGTGGTTATTCCCGTGATATCAATGCTTTTGAAGTTGACGGAATATCCGGTAAATGCGCTCCGCGCCCGTTTCCACAAAAATTTATCCGCGGACAATAAAAAAACAGCCGCGATATATTCATTGCGACTGAGATATGGATTTTTCACATTTACGGTGATATACTCTGTAAACGTCTTTCTGTGCCAAGCACTTTTAAATTTTATTTTCATATCGCACCCACCTCACATCGACATTTTCGGAGCTTCGCTCTGCGGTTGTTCCGGAAGGCTCTCCGAGATTTTCTCGTTCAGCTTCTTGAGACATTCGCAATCATCAAAGTTGAGATCGCCGTTGTGCCTCATCGTGAAATCTACGCACTTCCCGATCCGTTCAAGTTCTTCCGTAGTGAACAGCTTATCCTTGTCGACAAGTCCGGACCGGGTCGCGAAATTTTCCTTTGCTGCGGCATAATCCTCAAAGTAATTACCCTGACAAACCGCTTTTCCATCATAGGTTCTGTCCCAGGTCACAAACTCAAAGCCGTACTCGGTATGCTTTGTCGCAAGCACCGTTCCGTTAAACTCCGCAAGGCAGCGGTAGTTTCCCGACAAGCCCTCCGCTTTCAGCGGCGCGGCTTTTTCGTAAGCGGAGCAGTATTCGCTGACGGTTTCCGCAATTTTCCTGATCTCAAAATACGCATCGCCGGAGGTGCCGTCGGGTGCGCTTATCATTCCGTTGTCGAAAATTTTCGCCATTTCTTTACCGTCCGAAAAAACGCTGATATAGCCGCTGCTATTGGAAACCGTAAAGTCGTTTTGTTCCAGAACCCTCGAGACTTCCTTATTAAATATGCTTATAGGCTGTTCCTGTTTCAAGAGGATATCTTCGGTTTTCAGCAGCTTGTTAAGCTCGAATAGGTCTTTGCTCTTTTCTACCTCGGAAATCCTATCCGACCACTCATCGGTTATATCCCGCGTCGAATCGACTAAAATTTTGCAGTCCTTTAAGCCGTCCGCCCCAAGTCTGCAAAGCGCCTTTTTGATGGTAATATCCTCGCACGGAAGCTCGACCAATTCAATTAAATTATTGTATTCTATTGCGATCTCGGCGACCGAATTCATCTCGCAATAATAGGCGGGGAATGTTGTACCATTGAAAACTTCCTTGAACGGCACGTCCTTATTTATATAGATCTTGCCGTAATCGGTTTCAATACCGCTGCCTGATTCCAACAGTTTCATGCCCTCGGCGGCGAGCCACTCATGGTTGTTGGATTCGGACTCCGAAATGTATCCCCGAACATTAAGAATATGCGTTCGCCCGACGCATTCCACGTCATCCGTGTCCTCTATAAGTGTGAACCTTTCCAAGTTGTAGGTGAGGTTGATGATGTTTTTCAAGCCCCACCCGATCCCCGTTTCGCTACACGACAACACAGCGAGGAACTGATTACGTTCACCTTTGCTCATGCCGTCCATACGTTTTCCCAGATAGTTCAACGCATCAAGGCTAACCTCGCAGTCCTCCAATATGGACAACTCTGCGGGTTCGATTTCTATAATCATAGCCATAGGCGCGAGGTGCTCGGGGTTCATTTTGATCTCCCCAAGTTTTCTCGACAGCTCCGTTTCCGAGCAGGGAAAACGCATTTCCGTGCAGTACGGGCTGTTCTGAATTGTTGCTTTTATCATTTTGATACCTCCGTTATCCCATATTCAAATCAATATCTTCATCGGGTTCATCGACCGAGGTTATGTTGACGTACTCACCGATGACCCCGAGCGCTTCCTCATAGCTCCCGCTGTTGAAGACCTTTTCCGACATTTCGGACGCTTCGTCTGATAAGCCATTTCTTTTCAGAGTCCTTGATGCAATCCCGACAAGATTATAGATGTTTCCATTCTCCCCGATCAACG
>CAJUMS010000188.1 GCA_910587465.1 uncultured Oscillospiraceae bacterium | reverse complement strand
TCGCCAGCGCCGCGCCGAATATTCCCATATCGAACGCGTACAAAAACAGCACATCAAGTACAACGTTGCCAACTCCCATGACCGTCATCATCAGCGTCACCTGAACGTTCCGTCCGTCAAGCCGCAGAAACCAGAACGGTATGTAGATAAGTATTTTCGGCAGCGCACCCGCTATTGTCACGCCGGAATATTCCATCACAAGCGGCATTACATCAGCGTCCGAACACAGCAAATTCGACAGCGGTTTCAGAAACAACAAACCGAAAATCGTTATAAAAACCGAAACCGCCGCACACCAAAAAATAGACATACGGTAGAGATTTTGCGCCTGATCTGCGCGGTTTTTTCCGATTGCGTCCGAAGCGCAAATCGCTGTTCCGGACACGACAAACGAGCCCGCGATACACAGAACAAGGTATACGGGCAGACTGAAATTTATCGCCGCCAAAGCGCTCGTGCCGAGCTTCTGTCCTACCAGTATCCCGTCCGCGAGTATGTTGATGTTGCCGCTCAGCACCGACAGTACGCACGGCAGAAGCGCTTTGTTGTACGCCTTTTTCAGAAATTGTTCGTTTTGTCTGAGTTCCATTTTCACACCGTTTCCCGTTTCGATTTTGCACACTTCACGGTATGATTCAATGTTTTTTCCATCATTCTCTCCCAATAGCCCCGATAGGCGCAAGGTTTTTCCAGCCGTCAAACAACTCTGTAATTCGCTCGTAACAGTTCCTTTTGAAGAACACGCACTTTGCAATATCGCTGCCTAGCTTCTCGCCCGTAAACGCCATAGCAAGAGCGCGGCAGCCTCCAACGCAGTATTTGAAGTATTCGCAGGCTCCGCATTTGGGGTTGTTATCGCCGAGGGTCTTGACCGTGGTGCAAACCTCGTCCAGATATTTTCCACCTTGCAGCAACATTTGCAACCCCGAGCCGAGGTTGCGATCATCTGTCTTTATATTGCCGAGAAGCTCTCCGCGTGCGTCGTATGTTCCCGAGAGCTGCAAGCATGGGTACACGTTTCCGTTCGCTGCAACAGCAATCTTTCCTCGGTTTCCGCGGCACACGGGCAGACTGTCGCGGTATTCGCCCTCGGCACACTCTACGGGACGAACGCGAAACGCTTTTCTAACGGGGAATATCGTCAGAAACTGCCATATATCAATATCCATTTTGTGAGGCTTTTTGATATATTCGGCGGCAAATCTGAACATCTCATCGTAGTATTCATCAACGTTAAGACAAGCACCACCCGGGTTCTGGGCATCTCCGGAGTTCTCTTTCCAACGAGGAGATTCCGAGGTGCGGATTATCCGCATTTCGTCAACGCTCATTTCATCGAGCATCTCTGCCGTCGGAAGAATTGTCTTGATATTAAGACAATGAACATTGGTCTGCGCCCAAACCTCAAAGCCGCTTTCTTTGCACAGCCTAAGTGCCGCGAGTGCCCTTCCCTCCGCGCCCTCTTGATTCCGAAGCCAATCGTGATGTCCGATCCCGTCAAAGGATATCTTAATAATGGGAGTGCAGCCGAGAGCCTTCATTCTGTCGAGCGCCGCTTGGTTGATAAAATGCCCGTTTGTGTTTATCTCTGCAACGTACATTCCGCGCTTGTAAATTTCTTCAATTATCTCAAAGAAGTTTTTATGAAGCATAGGCTCTCCGCCCGTAAGGGTAATTGCGTTCAAGCCGCACTTTTGCGCCTGCTCCAGCATTGTTTTTGCCTCGTCGAGCGTCCATTCGCTCATAAGCGGCGCATTGTCGGCAGCATTAAAGCAATGCAGACAATTATAGTTGCATTTTCCCGTGATCGCGTATTCCATAGCGGGGAAGTAACGGTTATCGCAGTTAAGGTGCTTTTGCCATTCGGATAGCGTTTCACCATCCTTTGCCGGAACGATAAAGCCCATATCCAAAAATTTTTCCGCAAGCAGAGAATTTTCCGTGATCTCCGTTTTTCCGTCGCACTTCAAAAGGAATTCAAACTCGTCCTTTTTAAGACCTTTTGCGTCGCGGACGCCTTTTATGTAGTACGCGTAAGGAACCAGCCGCCACGAACGCAGCGCGATATCCGAATTTAATATGTAACAGCTCATAACAGCTCTGCTCCTTGAAAAAGTTATCCGAACCTTACACTTCTGCTGTCAATATTGAACACGTCGAAATCGCCCTCACAGTCGGGATGAGCGGTGCAGTGATCCATCACAATCACCGCGAGATCGTTCTCTCCGCGATTGTCAAAGGGACATGACTGCCAACCGCATCTATTGCACCTAGCGATATAAAACAAGGAATCAAGAACCGCACCGCCCGCTACTCCGTCAAGCGCGTCATCAGGCAGCGCACCGCTAAATGCCTTTTCCTCCATGGGATTGCTCAACGCTTTTTTCAAACCGCTTAACTGCAGTTCATTTTTCTTATTGTTTTCCATAATTTACCTCCTAATGTAATTCATTTTTCCTTTTAAACTACTGTAATACGCCCTTTAGGGTCTCCGTATTCTGACGGAATAACCCCGGACAAATGCTCGCTGATAAAGGTAATAAGCACCCGATTGTCGATCGTTCCCTCGTCAATAACAAGCTCATTGTCCGCAAACATATTCAGACCGTTGCCGCCTTTCCTTGATAAGGCAGTTGTGCGACGCGACCTTATATGTTTTATCGGGATAGATCGGCATATGATTTTGTCAATATAACTTTACACAATTTTCTCAAAAAAAACGAGTTTTTT
>CAJUMS010000187.1 GCA_910587465.1 uncultured Oscillospiraceae bacterium | reverse complement strand
CGACCACCGAGATCTACACTCTTTCCCTACACGACGCTCTTCCGATCTATATAATCGAGGCGGAGAACGGTCAGGAGGCGCTCGACATCATCAACGAGGACAACAGTATAATCGCCGTTATGCTCGATCTGATAATGCCCGTCATGGATGGAATGAGCGTATTGGCGGAGCTTAACAGAACAGGAAAGATATACAATATCCCCGTGTTCATCATCACTGCCGCTGACAATATGCAAATGCTTACGGGCGCGTACAATCTCGGCGCGGTGGATATTATCTCCAAGCCGTTTCGTATGTGCTTTATTAAGGCGAGAATCGGCAACATCATTGAGCTTTACCGCCACAGAAACGAGCTTGTTGATATGGTCAACGAGAGTGTGGACAGAATGTCCAAGATAAACGACAAAATGGTCGAGACCCTGGCAACGCTTATCGAGTTCCGCGACTGCGAGTCGGGCGAGCACGTAAAGCGTATAAAGAGCGTCACCATAAAGCTGATGAGCAAGGTAAGCGAGATGTTCCCCGAGTATCATCTCGACAAGTCCACCATAGCGAAGATCGGCACCGCGTCGATACTTCACGACGTCGGAAAGATCGCTATTCCCGACAGTATCCTGAAAAAGCCCGGGCGGCTCACTCCCGAGGAGTTCGAGATAATGAAGATACATACCGTCAAGGGCTGTGATATCCTTGCAGAGATGCCTGAGGACATTATGGACCACGAGGTGTACCGTTACAGCTACGATATCTGCCGCCACCACCACGAGCGCTGGGACGGGCGCGGTTATCCCGACGGACTCAAGGGCGACGAGGTGTCCATCTGGGCGCAGGTCGTTGCAGTCGCGGACGTGTTTGACGCGCTGACTTCGCCGAGAGTATACAAGTCGGCGTTCGATTTAGACACCGCGATACAGATGATAAACGAGGGGCAGTGCGGGTTGTTCAATCCCAAGGTGCTCGAGGCGTTCAACATCATCGTAAAGGATATCGTGACAAGGCGCCGCGAGGACGCGGATGCCGGCAACGAATTAACAACATAACAAAAAACGCCGTATCGTTATTTGATACGGCGTTTTGTTATTATGTGTTTTCTGCGAAGTCAAAGTCGATAAAGCCGCCGTTTACGTTGACGGAAACGCACTTTACTCTGATTTTGTCGCCGACGGTGAACACCTTGCCGTTCGCCGCGCCCGTAAGGATAACGCTGTGCTGCACCTCATATTCTCCGAGCGGCATACGCGTCACGGAGATCATTCCCTCGACGGTGTTGGCGAGCGCCACGAAGATCCCGCTCGGCGAAACGCCAGAAATAAAACCATCATATTCCTCTCCGACATGGTTCTTCATATACTCCGCCATATACAGATTTTCGCACTCGCGTTCGCACCGCACCGCGGCAAGCTCCGTGTTGCTCGCCTGCATTGCTGCCTCGGCGGCAAATTTCTTGTACTTCTTCGTGAGCTTTTCCGTCGACAGAGCGTATACATAATCGGTGAGTATGCGGTGTATCGACAGGTCGGCATAGCGGCGTATCGGGGAAGTGAAGTGCGCGTACTCTGGCATTACAAGACCATAGTGTCCGAGAGGCTCATCGGAGTACTTCGCTTTCATCATAGTCCGCAGTACAATACGGTTTATAACGATATATTTGTCGCTGTCTCTGCTGTCGCTGATGACCTTTGCGAGGTCGGCGGCGGTGGAGCGCTCGGAAATGCCTTCCGGGTTTACGCCGAGCGCCGTCAGCGTGTCGCCGAGCGCGAGGAGCTTTTCGGTCGCGGGCGCTTCGTGAACGCGGTAAACGAACGGGAATTTTTCTTTCATCGCAAGCGACGCGGCGGCGTTGTTCGCCATGAGCATAAACTCCTCGATAATGCGTTCGGCAACCCCGCGCTCGCGCGGATTTACGTCCACGCAAATTCCGTTCTCGTCGGTGATTATCTTAGCCTCGACGGTATCTATCTCGGGAGCGCCGCGGTTTACGCGGTTCTTCTCGAGTATCTCCGCAAGCTCGCGCATTATCGGGATACGGTCGATAACGCGTTCGTATTTCGCCTTTATCTCGTCGTCGGCGGTATTGTCGAGTATCTTGTTGACCTCGGAGTAAACGCCCTTGACGCGGCTGCGGATAACGGTTTTCTCAAAGCGGTAACTCAGCAGCTTTCCGTCTGAGGAAACGTTCATAAGGCAAGAGAACGCGAGCCTGTCCACGTTCGGGTTGAGCGAGCATATACCGTTGGAAAGCTCCTTCGGGAGCATTGGAACGACCCTGTCCGCGTAGTATATCGACGTTCCGCGCGTGAACGCTTCCTTGTCAAGCGCCGAACCTTTCTTTACATAATGCGAAACGTCCGCGATATGCACCCCGAGCTTGTAGCCGCCGTCGGTACGCGCGATGGATACCGCGTCGTCGATGTCCTTGGTATCCGCTCCGTCTATTGTGAAGATAGGCTCTCCGCGAAGATCGAGCCGCCTTGCGATCTCGTCCGCGTCGGGCTCGTCGATATCAAGCTTTGCCGCCTCGTGCAGCACCTCGTCGGGAAACTCGATATGCAGATTATTAACGAGCATATACGCCTCCGCGCCTGCCTTCGCGTTGTCCGCCGAACCAAAGCTGTCGGCTATCGCGACGGTGTGGTCGAAGTGACGTTCGCCGCGCTTTTTTATCGAGAACGCGACCTTATCGCCGACGTGCAGCGGATTGACACCCGCTTTCGCAATATAAAGCGGCTCGTCGCAAAGCTTGTCGGGGAGTACCATAA
>CAJUMS010000186.1 GCA_910587465.1 uncultured Oscillospiraceae bacterium | reverse complement strand
TTGTGAAAATTAGATGAAATCTTCACTTTACCCCTTGACTTTTATTTGCAGGTCTCAAATGTGTTATTTTCGGTGTTGTAATGTGGCGCAAATTTTGATTTTACCCATTGGTTTAGAGTTATAACCTGTCCTGTGAGTTCGTTTGAGTAAAGAGTATAGACGTTAGTCGAAGATGATATTGTTTCAATCAATTTAAATCCGTCTGGTACATTGGTTAAAGCATACTGATACTCTATCGTCTGAGGGCAGTTTTCCAAATTTATTGCAAACAATTTGGTATTGTCCTCGTAGACTGTTCCGTTAAAACGCTCCGAAACAAACTTAACAATAGCATTTACGCACCCCGCAAGCAGTGTCATAAGGATGATTATAAGCGTGGCTATGAGCAAACGTTGTTTAATGCTGTATCTTCTTGCCCTATGTTCGATGATAAGCGGTTCTTGAATAGTCCCCGTGTTTCTCAATTTACGCGTGTTTTTTTCAAATCGCGTAAATATCCTTTTCATAGCTAGGCGGTGTCGGAGTGAGGGCTTAAAGTCAGGTAAATCGTCAACTACTCCGCACTCAATTTCGTGTACTTCCAACAAAATCTCCTTAAGAACATTTTCATTCATTGCACTTGTTCCTTTCATCAATGAAGTTTCTGATATTTTTCCTCGCCGTTTTCAAATGCCAGTTTACCGTTTCGGTGGATATTTCTAATTGTTCGGCGATTTCGCTTATTGACAAACCAATTATAACGCGCAGCTTGTACACAGTCCGCTGTTGTTCGGGCAACGTGAGTATGTATTTTATCAGTTCCTCGCGGGTATTTTTGGTAATCATGTCGTCTTCTATTCGCACACTTTTATCAACCATATCTTCGTCCAACACTTCGAGTTTACTTGTTCGATTAAGTTCTTTCTTGAATGTACCTATAGCAGTGTTGCGGACAAGAATATCAACAAACGTTACCCTTTCCTCTCTCGGAACATTAAAGAATATTTCGGGCTTGTCCGCAATATCCGAAAAGACCTCTTGTATCACATCTGCAGCATTATCCACATCATTCACCTTTTGCATAGCTATATACATAAAGCGTTTGTAATTTTCTGCGTAAAAAACTTGCAGTTCGTTTCGCTGTTCTACGTTTTCAATGGTTGATAATATAAAGTCAATCATAATGTTATCACTCCTTCAGTGTCAAGTAAGGCAAAGTGTGAATAAGTTGTTAATTCAATTCATGAATTACTTCAAGGATTTCCTCATCGCCAATCTTTCCGACCTTCCAATCTTCCCTCGCCTTCCGCAGCCGTATCAGCCACTCCGAATACTCCGCATAGTCCAAATCCTTACCATGTTTCTCGTCGGATTGCTTGTCCTCAAAGCGTTCCACACGCTTGAAATTCCGATTAACTGCCTTGTCGTATTCAGACAGTACTTCGGAAAATTCCGCGTTACGCTTGCTCACCTCTGCGGGACCTATATCCTTGCAGGTTCTGCCGTCCGCAGTTCTGACACGGTCACAATACAGCGTTTTCTTTTTCGTTTTGGGAATAAAAAAGTGTCCGCAATATTTTCATTCGCTGAAATTCACATCATACTTCAGGAAGTTTATGAACACAAACCACAGATAATTTTTAAGCGTTTCAAACCTATAACCTTTTGTAAATGGAAAATCGAACTCGGACATATAGAATATCCGCGTACTCGGTAAAGCAGCTGATACTACTTCTTCGAATCTGACATTGAGTATTCTCGCTCTGCCGGAAATAATATTGTGAACTTTATCGGTATGCGATCCGTTTGTGTTGCAGTAGATATAAGCGTAAATAAAAAGCAGAGATTGCATATCTGTCATAAGATCAAGCACTTCCAGCCCCTTGTTCTTCTGCAAAACTGCGGTTTCATAAGTTCCGATGGATGCAGTTTTGTCAAGCAGCCGCAGTTCGTTGGTCATCAAAAAACTGTAAACAGGACTATCAACACAAAATATTTCGGCTAGATGATAAATGGAATGAAATATGTTTATCAAAAGTTCAAAGTCAACCGTATTATCATCATACGATTTGAGATTCTTGACCGCCTTGCGGAACGGAAACATATCTATCTCAAGGAAATCCACCAACTGCTCGGCAAAAGTAAGCGACGGATATTCGACAGCGTTTTCACCGTCATACGCGAAAATTCTCATCATGTCTTTATTCGGAAAAACATAAACTCCTCTGTCTCTGAACATTGCGGCACCGCCTTTCGACTTAATTATATCACAAACAACAAAATTTTTCAATGTCCGGAATGGAACTTCTTGAAAAAAGTGAAGTTCCATTCCGTATTTACTTTTTTAATTGGATGTGATAATATAATTTTATTCACCAAAAATTAAAACAAAAAGGGGGATAACTTATTGAACGAATTCAAAACAGTAAACTGCGAACAGCTGATGACCACATCGCTCAAGCCGATTGAATTTTGTGTTGACGGAATGATCTCAACAGGGCTGTTCATCTTGGCGGGAGCGCCAAAGGTCGGGAAGTCATGGCTTGCGCTGGATATGGCTCTCAGCATTGCGAAAGGAGAAACGCTGCTCGGACGGGAAACAAAACGCGGCACGGCGCTCTACCTTTGCTTGGAGGACAGCTACACACGAATACAGAACCGCTTATTTGAGCTGACGAGCGAACCAAGTGAAAATCTCCACTTTGCAATTATGGCAGGAACGCTCGGCGGTGTTCTCGAAAAGCAGATTGAGAACTGATTTTGTCAATATAACTTTACACAATTTTCTCAAAAAAAACGAGTTTTT
>CAJUMS010000185.1 GCA_910587465.1 uncultured Oscillospiraceae bacterium | reverse complement strand
TTGCATTATACTTCTTTGAGAATTTGGTGTCAAGTTTTATTATACAACATCATTAATTTCTCGACATTGACATCACCGCCCATATTTTCAATATAATAACGGGATACCAATCCTCCGTTGCTGTGACCAATTAAAATAAATCTTGATTTTCCGTTAATCAAGTCATTTTTTGTTGCAAAAATATCGCTGTTTGTCGAGATAAAGCCTTTTGGTCTCGACATATCTCCCTTTACACACTTTTCAATATTTTCTATATAGTATGCTAATTTTGAAGCATTGTGCACTGCAGTATCTTGACTTGGATAATTAAAAGCAAACAGGTTTTTATTAGGTATATATCCAATATTGTGAAAATATGATCCAATTTTTTTAGAATTCACATGCTCTGAATCAATAATATGTGTGCCGACATCAATATAATTTTCTCCTGCTTTAGTAAAATTAGTACCATAATGTTTGTTTTGAGGTTCTTCATTATACGAGCATACATTTGTTGGTATCCCAAACGCATCATATGTATTGCTATTGAGTCCGTGAATAAACATCACGGGATTCACAAACGGAGTCAGGGGTGCCAAATCCTGATCGTCATTGTACCCGTCCTCATCACCGTCCACACTAGTAGGATCAGACTTAATAGGCAGAATTTTTGTATCCCAAAGATGATAAAATACATATGCCTTTGCACGATCCTCAGAATAGTCATCAGCCTTGAAAACATTTTCAACATAGAAAGGTACATCGCCAAGAGAGTTAATACAATCCCCTATAGTGGGAAGGGTATAGTTGCCCTCACCATCACGTTTGAGAAGTTCGTTCCTTACCTCGTCCCAGCCGGTCACGCCGTCATTATCGGTATCAGAATCTTTTCCGTAAGGATTTTGCCCGTTTGGATACAGCCTGCTGTCCAGCATAACATAACGGTAACCTGTCGAAAGCAATACGGGCGTGATATCTTTGGGAACATATTTTTCCTTATAAACATGCTCGTAAACTTCCTTCACAAAATTAAAGGATGTCGTATGCTCAATGCCCCTAGTGTCGTTGATCAATCGCTTTTGATATCCCGTCAGCGAATTTGAGGATCGCGAGATAACGCTTATGTTAACACCGTTTTCCTTTGCGTTTTTACACAGTTCATTTGCAATATCCTGTTCAAATACCGCGTTTTGCTGATTGTATATATCAAAAATAAAGTTTTTGGCCGATTTGTCGCAGTTTGAAACAATGTCGGAAAGCGAGTCTGTAATAACATATAAGCTGCCAAGAAAATGTTCCTTGCTTATTGAAGTCAGGATTCCAACGTTCAAAAAGCCCTCAAACAACTCGTTGGGGTTCGTATATTCGCCTACGGTTATGTGTCTAACAGTATTAAAATCCGCAGCATCCTGAGCCACAATACGAATGGTAACATCACGCTGCTCCAAATATGAGTTTACCGCGAATTTGTTTATCTCATTCAATATTGTGCTCAACTGCTCCGATGTAAACGCGCCCTTGCGAACATCAATAATAAAAGTTACACAATATTTATCGCTCGCGGGTTCTTCGTCAGTTGCGGAAGGCGCGGCGGAATACATTTTCCGAGTAACGGTTTCTGTATTGCTAAGCTCTTCCGGCTTGATGCCGAAATTCCGCATAAGAACTTCCATATCGAGGACGCAGTAAGTACCCAGCTCATCTGTTTCGGCAGATAGGATATTGTTCTCCTCGTCGAACTCTGTCGCGACGGGGAGCAGCATATTGATCTCCTCGAAGTACCTGAATATATTATATCTCTTTATACCCTGTAAGTCAAGACATTTTTCGGCATAATCGCTGTTTTCGTTGGGAATATATTCGTCGGTGATCTTGTAAGAGAGCTTCACCTTATCAACATCGCCGCCAAGATAGCGCAACTCGACAGCTCTGCCAAGCCGAGCGTCGCTCTCGGTTACGACGGAGTATGTGCTGTTGTTCGCGGAAAAGCGGGTCGCCGCGTTTCCGATCGCCGAAATTTCAAGCGATAGTTCGTAGGGCAATTCCTCGGTATTAATTTTGGACATAGCTTCGCTGTCTGCGGAAATGGTCTGCTCGACCTTGTATTCCGCGTCGGGTACGCCAAAGGTTTCGGGATTGTTAGGATCAAGCCCGACAGCAATTTCTTCGCCGTCGTTCAGAGTGTCGCCATCCGTGTCTGCTTTCAGCGGATCGGTGTTGTATTTGTTGATCTCGTCGTAATCGGTCAAGCCATCCTCGTCCGTATCTGCGGAGCTCGGTGAAGTGCCAAGTGAGATTTCTTCTTTATTGGATAAACCATCGCCATCCGTATCGTCGTTGGCGTCGTTAATGCCGTTCTCGTCGGCATCGTATTTGAGCGGGTTCGTTCCCGTTATGTAAACTTCCTCGTAATCGGTCAGCCCGTCGCCGTCGGTATCGGCTTTTTCGGGGTCTGTGCCAAGTGTCTTTTCCACCAAATCAGCAAGACCGTCATTGTCACTATCAAGCCAAGTGCAGACTATGCCGTCCTCGCCATTCGCTATTACTAACGGCTCAGATTCAAGCGTTCCGTTTTCGGTTTCCTGAACCGCTTTTATCTGCTTTACAAGAAAATTTTTGCTGATCTCATATTTGTAGGAATCGCCTTCAATGCTCTCAACAAGCGTTGTCCAGCCGCTGTTATCGATGTTTTCGTAAAGCGAGATTCCGCCATCATCTGTCGAGTACCAATAAATTTTAAGTGATTTTTCTTCTTCAATATATTCTCCGAAACACATGATTATGATGTTGTATAATAAAACTTGACACCAAATTCTCAAAGAAGTATAATGCA
>CAJUMS010000184.1 GCA_910587465.1 uncultured Oscillospiraceae bacterium | reverse complement strand
AAGATAGTATAATAAATATGTATAATTTATAATTTGAAAGGATGATCGCAAGTGGGATACACGTTAACGGAAAAAATTCTTAAGGCGCACCTTGTGGACGGCGAGTTTGTCAAGGGCGGGGAAATAGGAATAAAGATTGACCAGACTCTTACTCAGGACGCAACAGGTACTATGGCGTACCTTGAATTTGAAGCTATGGGAGTTCCAAGAGTAAAAACGGAACGCTCAGTGGCATATATCGACCACAATACCCTCCAGTCAGGCTTCGAGAACGCCGACGATCACCGCTTTATCGGCTCTGTGGCTAAAAAGCACGGCATTTATTTCTCACGTCCCGGAAACGGTATATGTCACCAGGTACACCTTGAACGCTTCGGTATCCCCGGCAAGACTCTTATCGGCTCGGACAGCCATACTCCCACAGGCGGCGGACTGGGAATGATAGCCATAGGTGCGGGCGGTCTGGACGTTGCCGTTGCTATGGGCGGCGGAGCATACTATATTACATATCCGAAAATAGTAAACGTTAAGCTGACGGGCAAGCTTTCCCCTTGGGTAGCGGCTAAGGACGTTATACTTGAAGTCCTCCGCAGAATGTCAGTAAAGGGCGGCGTGGGCAAGGTCATTGAGTACACAGGCGAGGGAGTTAAGACCCTCAGCGTACCCGAAAGAGCAACCATTACCAACATGGGTGCGGAGCTTGGAGCAACAACGTCCATTTTCCCTTCGGACGAAATAACCAAGAAATTCCTTGACGCTCAGAAGCGGGGCGATGTTTGGACTGAGCTTTCAGCCGACCCCGACGCCCAATACGATGAAGTTATTGAGATAAACCTTTCGGAGCTTGCTCCGCTTGCGGCTTGTCCTCATTCTCCGGACAACATCAAGTCTGCGGAGGAACTAAAGGGCATGCAGATAGATCAGGTTTGCATAGGTTCGTGTACCAACAGCTCCCTTATGGATATGATGAAGGTTGCCCACATTTTAAAGGGCAGGACGGTTCACCCCGACGTTTCCCTGTCTATCGCACCCGGCTCGAAGCAGGTACTGAATATGCTTGCCCAAAACGGCGCGCTGGCAATTATGATAGACGCGGGTGCGCGTATACTTGAAAGCGCCTGCGGTCCCTGCATAGGCATGGGGCAGTCACCAAACTCAAATGGTATCTCTTTGCGGACGTTCAACAGAAACTTTGAGGGACGTTCGGGTACTAAAGACGGCCAGATATATCTTGTTTCCCCGGAGACCGCGGCGGCTTCCGCTGTTGCGGGAGTTTACACTGATCCGACCTCTTTGGGAGATATGCCTGCCTTTGAAATGCCCGGGGAGTTCATCATAAACGACAACATGGTAGTTCCTCCCGCTCCCGAGTCGGAAATGGACAAGGTGGAGATACTCCGCGGACCCAACATCAAGCCCTTCCCTGTTACCGCTCCTCTTGCGGACAGCATTTCAGCACCCTGCTCCCTTAAAGTGGGGGACAACATCACTACCGACCACATCATGCCTGCGGGAGCTAAGATACTTCCGCTGCGTTCAAATATTCCTGCAATTTCCAAATTTTGCTTTACGGTTTGCGACGAGGACTTCCCCGCACGTGCTGAAAGCATAGGCAAAAGCATTATTGTTGGCGGCGTGAACTACGGTCAGGGCTCGTCACGCGAGCACGCGGCTCTTGCTCCTCTGCACCTGGGGGTAAAGGCAGTTCTGGTAAAGAGCTTTGCGAGAATACACCGTTCTAACCTGATAAACGCGGGAATCCTGCCGCTGACCTTTGTTAACGAGTATGATTATGATAAAATTTCACAGGGGGACGAACTTGCTCTGGAAAACGTCCGCGCTGATATTGAAGCGGGCAAGACCGAGCTTACTCTCAAAAATAAGACCACAGGCGCGGATATCCCCGTGATGTGCGAGCTTACGGGCAGAACAAAGGATATTATTCTTGCGGGAGGGCTTCTTGACTACACCCGCGAGAGCCTGAAGTAATGTATAGGTCCCGCTGCGGACTGGACTGCGACGCCTGTGTGAACCGCGAGGAATGCGGCTGTTCGGGCTGTCTTGATCTTGCGGAGGGCGATTGGGCGGGGGACTGCGATATCAAGAAATGCTGCGAGGATAAGCTTCTGGAGCATTGCGGCCTCTGTCCAGATTTTCCCTGCGATTTGCTGAGAAACACCGCCTTCGACACAGAGGAGGGAGACGACGGAGAACGTCTCATAACCTTGAAACGCTGGTCGGAGGAAGAACCTGCGTCCAAACGAAAAGCCATAAGCCGTCCCCTGCTTGGTCTTGCTATTGGTGTGACCGCAGGGGCGGTACTGGGGGCTTTTACCAGCGGATTCGGAGCAATGGTTTTTGCCTGCGCTATTGCGGGTACGGCTGTGGGACTGTTCATCGACCTGTCGGCGAAAAAATAGCGTCCCACTATTTTACATACTGCATATTGAAATAAATTAAATTACGGAGGAAACCCAAATGTCTGATAAAATCAAAATGACTACCCCACTTGTGGAAATGGACGGCGACGAGATGACCCGTATCATCTGGAAGATGATAAAGGATATTCTTATTACACCTTATATTGATCTTAATACGGAGTACTACGATCTTGGTCTTGTACACCGCAATGAGACGGACGATCAGGTTACTGTCGATTCGGCAAACGCTACCAAAAAGTACGGCGTTGCCGTTAAGTGCGCCACTATTACCCCAAACGCACAGCGCGTTGATGAGTACAAGCTGAAGGAGATGTGGAAGTCTCCCAACGGCACTATCCGCGCTATCCTTGACGGTACGGTTTTCAGAAAGCCAATTCTTGTAAACGG
>CAJUMS010000183.1 GCA_910587465.1 uncultured Oscillospiraceae bacterium | reverse complement strand
TGGAACAAGAACATGGTCTGCCGAGTGCTTGAAAATAAGAAATACATTGGCGAAAACGGATATCCGCAGATCGTTACCGCCGAGGACTTTGAGCAAGCATCTCGTATAAAGATGGAGCGTAACACCTATCGCAAACCCGCTCCGCAGAGCGAAATACGGCAGCCCGAAATAATAATTACGAACTATGAGACGACCGACGAGATTCAGCGCATGACCAATGAAATAAGTCGGCAGCTCGATTCAGAAAATCCCAATAAGGAAAAGGTTGAAGCGCTTATAATAATGTGCGCTCAATTAAAATATACGACTATAAACGAGGTAAAAACATGATAGGAACAGCATTAACGGCACAAAGCAATATGCGGATCGTGATTATACCCGCAAAATCCCGTGAGGAAACCGGACAGACGGAAAGACGCTTAAAAGTTGCGGCATACTGCCGCGTCAGCACCGACCAAGAGGAACAGGAAAGCAGCTACGAAGCGCAGATCGGTTATTACACCGAGAAGATAAAAAATAATGCGGAATGGACGCTTGCCGGAATCTTCGCTGACGAAGGCATTACCGGAACTCAAGCGAAGAAGCGTCCCGAGTTTATGAAAATGATCAGGCTCTGCAGACAGCGGAAAATTGACATGATTCTCACAAAATCCTTGTCGAGATTCGCAAGAAACACGGTAGACAGCCTAAAATACATACGCGACCTTAAAGCACTCGGAATCGCGGTTATCTTCGAAAAAGAAAATATAAACACGCTTGAAACCGACACCGAGATGATGTTGACGATCATGTCGTGCTTCGCCCAAGCTGAATCGGAGTCCATAAGCAAGAACGTTTCTTGGGGCATTCGACAAAGCTTTAAAAATGGCAATGTGCCAATGCAATACGCAAGACTGCTCGGATATAGAAAAGGTGATTATGACAAGCCCGAAATAGTTCCCGAGGAAGCGGAGATCGTTAAGGGAATATACCGACTCTACCTTGACGGAATGAGTTTAAATATGATTGTCGACAGGCTGAATGAAAAAGGTCTGACGACAAAAGGCAGCAATTCGCCATACAGGAAGGAGGTCGTTCAGCGCATTTTAACGAACGAAAAATACACGGGCGACGCACTTCTGCAAAAAACATATGTGACCGACTGCATTACCAAGAAAACTCGTAAGAACAACGGAGAACTTCCGATGTACCTTGTAAAGAACCATCACGAACCGATAATATCTCATGAGGATTTTAACAGAGTTCAGGAAGAAATGGCGCGGAGGTCGGCAAAGCGAGTAATTGCGGACAAGCTCACCAAAGGCGAACAAGGCAAATACAGCGCCAAATATGCGCTGTCCGAATTGCTGATCTGCGGCGAGTGCGGTTCGCATTATCGTCGAGTAACATGGACAGCAAAGGGCTACAAGGAAATAAAGTGGCGGTGCATAAACAGAATACAGTACGGCAAGAAGAAATGTCACGATTCTCCGACGGTTGATGAACAGGCGCTCCACAGAGCGATTGTGAGTACAATAAACAAGTTTTGTGAGGTCAGGGACGATGTGGCAAAGGTGCTTCGGGAAAGCATAACCGAGGTGCTTGACCCAAATCAGAACGGCAGCGTCCGTGCGGCGCAGCAGCGGATCGACGAGCTTGCTCGGAATATGGATGAGCTGATAAAGCTGGCGGCCTTACCCGAAACAGTCGCCACAGCAATGACGGATATCGAGAGATTCAGCGAGGAAATGAAAACGCTGCGGGAGTTCATCGAAACCGAAAAAGCGAAACAAATGACGGCTCAAAGAGGTTCCGCCGAGCTTGACGCGATTCTGGAACGGCTCGAAAACGAGGATTTCACCATGATTGAATACGATGACGTTGCGGTACGGCAGCTTATCGAAAAAATCACGGTCGAGAGCAAGGATACCATAACGGTGACCTTTAAAGGCGGCTTTGAAATACGAAAGGACTTAAATGGAGATTGAAATTCCGGCATGGCTTTATGAACTGCTGCTTATAGAAGCGGCAGAAACGGATTCCGCGGTTGAAGAAATCGCGGAATTTTGCTTTAGGAAATTTATGGATAGGAGCGATAACAATGTCAACGAATGAAAAGAAAGGTGTTACCGTCAAGATCGATGCGGAATTACACGCTGAAGTCAGGCGGTACATTGAAGATCACGAAATGACGATGGGGGAGTTTGTGAGCCTTGCGCTTCAAAATAAGCTCCACCCCAAACTTAATATTCAGGAGGATAAGAACATGGGAAATATGAGAACGCTGGCATTTCAGGTGCCGGAGGAGCTGTTTCAGAAAATCAAGGATTACCTGCAGCGTAACCACATAACGCAGAAGCAGTTCGTGATTGGGCTGATTGAGAACGAGATCGAACGTGATCTGACACAGCGCGCAGCCGTGAGCGAGACACCGACCGATTCCGAGAGAGTGGCAGAGGAACACCCAGAAAGTCAAGAAACAGCCGCTGTGAGCGATTTTGAGAGCGTTTCCGAGGAAGTCGGGGAACAACCCGAGGAACAGGAAAGCACCGATTTTTCGGACGATTTTGACGACGAGAGCGAGGAATCCGAAAATCCCGATGAGGATGAGGATGAGGATTTGGACGAAAACGAGGATCAGGACGAGGGCATGGGTATGGCAATGGGGATGTAGAGGAAGGGAAAGTAGCTTAACAGATAAAGACGGACGGTTGTAGAGCGTCCGTCTTTATCTGTAAGTGCGTACATAGAAGCGGAGATAAGATAAAGTCCGTGTCAAGCTTATGTAAAATTGCACAAGCTGAAGTGTCGCATTTTGTTAAAAAAAGAGATTTTATTGCCATTCACGCAGGAATATTGCCA
>CAJUMS010000182.1 GCA_910587465.1 uncultured Oscillospiraceae bacterium | reverse complement strand
AATCCGGATTGTTCAGATCGACAATACGATCCGCTGTCTATATGAGGACAGGGTGGTAGGCAGAATTACTCCGGAACGCTATGACAGTCTCGCGGTAGGCTATGAATCCGAGCAGAACGAGCTCCGCGAAAAACTTACCCGGCTTAATAGAAAAGCAGCCGAGCTTGACTTGCAGGAGCAATATATACGGAAATTCATAGATCAGGCAAAGACATATATTGAAATGCCGAAGCTCACCGCCGAGCTGCTCCGGGTGTTTATCCGCAGGATAGAAGTGTTCGAGAAGCCCGAAAAGTACTCGCGAACCTGCGGGAACACGATTATTATCCGCTACACATTCGAATGCGACGAGGCGTTTTTAGCGAAGGAACTCGGAAAATCCGCATAAAAGCACCAATCCCGCAAGGTCATTCCTTGCGGGTGGTACATAAGTTTTAATTCTTCGTTAGCGATACCACGCTAATACCCTCCGCAGTTTTTTATAAATTTTCCGCGTGATGACGTTTGAGCAGTATTTTCATCTGCTCGATGATCTCATTCTTTGTCGCGAGCCCGTCCGAGAATGCCGTTGCGCCGCCGGCGGCGGTGCCGAGTAATAACGCGTATTCAAAATCAACGTCTTTGTCTAGAATCCCTGAAACAAATCCTGCTACCATCGCGTCGCCTGCGCCGACCGAGTTTATCACCTTGCCCTCGCATGCCGCACAGCAGCGCACCTCGCCGTTTGACTCGAGCAGCAGAGCGCCGTCGCCCGCCATGGACACAAGCACGTTTTGCGCGCCCATTTCCTGTAATTGCGACGCGTATGTGATAATCTCTTCTTTGGAGTTTGGTTTTTCGCCGAATATCTCTCCCAGCTCGTTAAGGTTCGGCTTGATAAGATATGGCTTGTATTTGAGCGTATTGGTAAGCAGATCCTTTGATGCGTCTACGACCGTCACTATCTTCTTTGCCGAAAGGTATTCAAGTATCTGCTGGTAGATATCCTGCGGCAGACTGTCGGGAACGCTTCCCGCAAGCACGAGCACGTCGCCGTCAACAAGTTCGCCGAGACGCTTGAACAGTTCCGTCAGCGCTCTGTCGGATATTTTGGGACCGTTTGCATTAAGTTCGGTTTCTCCGTTCGATTTCAGCTTGATATTGATCCTCGACAATCCGCTCTCAAGATGTACGAAATCCGCGTCGATACCGTGTTCGATGACGCTCTCCTCAATCGCCGCGCCAGTAAAGCCCGCCACAAAGCCGATAGCCCGCGACTTCACGCCAAGCTCCGACAGCACCATGGAAACGTTGATACCCTTTCCGCCTGCCTGAACAAGTTCCTTTTCAATTCTGTTTACCTCTCGGAACTTCATATCATTAACAAATATGACATAGTCCAGTGCGGGATTGAATGTTACCGTATAAACCAAAGCCAAGTCACCTCAAATATTTTTTTGTACATATTTATTATATCACTTTTTCTGAAAATTTCAAGTAAAAAATTTCCAAAACTCCCAAAAGTTTGCGTTTTTTTCAGTTTACGGTGTTATATCATATTTAAGGGCGACAGTGAACGTCTGCTTGAATTTGGCATATTATCGTAAAAGTTGAATTTGGTACTTGAAAATTTTGCAATAATATGGTATAATATAATGTAATGTTTAAATAAATATGGGTAATCGCGGCATAGCTTGCCGCATAAGGAGTTTTTTATGATACAGTATGATGAAACAAGACTTGCCATGGAGGCGTTGGAGCCGCAGCTTGAGGAGCTTCGCGGAGCGCTGAATTTAGACGGCATAAAGATCAAGCTCGACGAGCTGGAGATGAAAACTACGGAGCCGAATTTCTGGGATGATCCCGAGAAATCGCAGGCTGTTATGCAGCAGATAGGACAATACAAGCAGACTATCGGCGGATTTGAAAAGCTGTGCACCAACCGCGAGGATGTGCTCACGATGATCGAGCTTGCCGAGGAGGAGAACGACGAGACAATGGCGGACGAGGTGAACGCGCTCGCCGAGACTGTCAGAAAGGAATTCGAGGAGCAGAAGCTCGCCACTCTGCTTACGGGCGAGTACGACAGCTCCAATGCTATCGTATCGTTCCACGCGGGCGCGGGCGGCACGGAGGCACAGGACTGGGTGCAGATGCTTATCAGAATGTACACCAAATGGGCGGACAGCCACGGCTTCAAGACCGAGGTGCTGGACATTCTTGAGGGTGATACCGCGGGAATAAAGAGCGCGTCTATCCATATAGAGGGGTACAACGCTTACGGTTTTCTGAAATCCGAGCATGGGGTTCACCGTCTGGTGCGCATTTCACCGTTTGACGCGTCGGGCAGACGGCAGACGAGCTTTGCCTCCGTCGAGGTAATGCCCGAGCTTGAAAAGGACGTGTCGGTCGAGATACGTCCCGAGGATATCGAAATGGAAGTGTACAGAGCGAGCGGTGCGGGCGGTCAGCACATCAACAAGACCAGCTCGGCGGTTCGCCTGATACACAAGCCTACCGGTATCGTTACCGCCTGCCAGACGCAGCGTTCGCAGGTGCAGAATAAGGATTTCGCGATGAAAATGCTGATGTCGAAGCTTGTGCAGATCAAGGAGCAGGAGCACCTCGACAAAATTTCCGATATCAAGGGCGAACAGCTCAAGATCGAGTGGGGAAGTCAGATACGCTCGTATGTGTTCATGCCGTACACATTAGCTAAGGACGTAAGAACAAAATGCGAAAACGCGAATATCAACGCGGTAATGGACGGAGATATCGACTGCTTTATCAATGCGTATTTAAAGGCTAAAAATTTAGGCGAAATATAAGACCTGCAAATAAAAGTCAAGGGGTAAAGTGAAGATTTCATCTAATTTT
>CAJUMS010000181.1 GCA_910587465.1 uncultured Oscillospiraceae bacterium | reverse complement strand
AATTCCCTCCGCATATTTTTTCCCCGACAATGGGTATCAGACTGTCTTTAATAAATATAGGTATGTCGGCAGACAGACATATATTGTCGATCCACGCTCTTTGGGGCGTAACTTTATCAGACCGATTTCCTGTCTCCGCACCTATAATTATCCATTTCAGAAAAACCGAGAAAAATATATCTTTTCTCACGCCCTCGTAAGCCGATATATCCTCCAAAAGCGGCTCTACACTAAAAAAGAGATTAACTTTCATAGGTATAGAGCCGAGAACATCAGCCGCCTGTGCAAACTGCTTTATGTTAGTGACAGACGTACCGTACCACATATTGCTGTCAGTCGGCAGCTTGTCCTGCTTTTGCAGCTCGGCATACCGTTTAGGGTTTTTGGTCAAAAAGAGATATCTGTGCCGCGGTGCTTTCGCGCAAGCATCGAATACCGCCTCTATCCATTCATCGGGAATCCAGTCCCCGAAAAGGTCAGCCATACTGCACACGAAAATCGTGCGGGGATTTGCCCACTTTTGCGGCTCGTTAAGCTTATATCTGTGAAATGTGGGGCTAAAACTGTGAGGATATGGCAATATCTTTCCCGTCTGACTTTTGACAGGCTCGTTTTCCTCAAAAATATTGGCACACTTTTGATTACCGCCAAAACGTACCGCCATTTTTCGCGCATAGCAGTACGTACAGTCGTTGAAACAACCCGTTACGGGATTCCAACTGCTGTCGCACCACTCTATTTTTGTATTATTCATACTCCGCGCTCCTTCGCAAGATCAATAAGTTCAATTGATTTGTTATTTTTTATAAAATGAGCTTTCATTGATCTGAACGAATTCCAAAACGGATAATATGTATATACGGTCAGTTGCTTTTCAACCTCCTCACGAACCGACTTGCGCTCCCTTTTAAGCTTCTTCCTTTGCTGAGCCGTAAGTAAGGAGCTTTTATGCTTAAAACAAAATCTCCTGCGTTCCTCGCAGTCCTCAAGACACCATTTCGTTTTGAATTCTCCGTCAATAAAGACAGCTAACACATTGTGAAGCGGCTTATACTGCCTGACCTCAACGATTACGTTATATCCATCGATTTTTAACTTTACATAACCAAACGGTGACGAGAGCTTGTCCTCGATTTTTGCCCATTCTTCCTTAGTCATATTTTTCACACCTTTCTTTTTCAAACGCTAACATTAACGCCGTTGACCGTAACGCTCGGATCGTCAAGGTCAATAACAAGACATCTCCTGCCTCCTATAACGCTTGTACGCACCTTGTCAGCCGCATAACGGTTGATGTTTACGGTTATTTCGGGCGTGGACAGCACTATCTTGTTCTCCGCAAGATTTTCCGCCGTAAGTCCGTCCGCTTCACCTACCTTTTCCTTGAATACGGCGTGGAGCGAATCAAGCTTCTCGCTGCTTACCCCCGCGTCAAAAAGAATATTATGTAATTTATTTTCGTCAATAATCGGCAGCTCCGTTTCGTTTTTAGCGTTATTCACAATATCGCGTAAAGCCTCGTTGACTTGCGTAATGACGGTATAGCTGAGCTCGTCCGCCGCAACGTCTGTGAGGATCTGCCGAAACGTTTCCTTTTCGCGCTGAAACGACATAACGAAATTACAGCCGAGAACGTCTTCTACTATTGAGAGATTAGGCTTTTGCGGCGATTTTGTGTAGTACATAACATTGTTCACATCGGGAGCGCGGTCGCTGAAAACAGGGAATAAAAAGCCGTCTGTGGGCGTTCTGCTTATGATGAGGTCGGTATTGGACTTTTTTGCGATAGCATTGCCGTTGAACATCAAGCCGTAATCTTCCGTACATACGGGACAAACTGTCGCAACGATAAAATTGTATTCGTCCCCTTCCCCGTCATAGCTTTCACCTTTAGTCATAATGCTGTAGGTGCAGTACCCCATTATCAGCGTATACGCCATTCCATACTCCATATTATCAATTATCCGAGTGAGAAGCTTGTCGTTGGCAAACTCGTCCTCCAGCTTACCATTCAGAGCAGCGTATAAAATATTCTGCGCACCGTCTTCCTCGTATTCCTCACGGGGGAAAGCGTACTCGGTAAGATTTTTTCCCACCTTGCCGCTAAGCACCTTTTTCAAGGTTTCAAGCATTACCGCGCCCTCGTCCTCTGGAACAAGGGCATACAGCCTGTTATCCTTGCAGCGGACATTTTTCTGTGGGTCTACATAAGCCGACACAATGTGATTGAGTGTGAAAAAACCGCTGCTGTCAGTAAAATTCTTTTTGATTTCGGCAACTTCTTTTTTATTCATTTTCAGTTCCTCCAGTTTCAATTTTTCTCTTTATTTCTTTTAACACTTTTAAGGCAAGTCGAGCGTGTACAGTACTTATAGCTGTGCTGCCACCAATTACGGCGTATCTTAAACGCTCCTCAAAATGCTCGATAGTTTTCTGTAGTGTCTGTTCGTACATTTTGACTTCATCATCTGACAATTTTTCCTTATTCATTCTTTTTCGTACCTTTCCCTTTCAAGCGCTCACATATATGACGTATAATCGTTCAACAGCAGTTCGGCACGATAAAAACACACTACTTCGGGACTGTCGTCTCCATAATATATTTTCTCTATACTCTTATGAAGAAGCGTATTAACGACTGACAAGGGCAGATTTTCAAGTTTATCAAAATCAATTCTGAAGTTGCTGTCCGGCTTGTGCAATTCTTCAACTGTGACGATTGAATCGTTACGCAGTACCATAAAATAGAAATCATCGTATACAGACATATTTGAATCATTTTCCAGTCTGCCGTCGAATATTTTCAAACCGCTTTTGTAATTGTCGATACTAAGAGGCTTGTCGTAAGTCCACAATGAGTAAATACCGTCTTGCTGCGGTTTTTCAAATTTTACAGGATAATCCACAACCACTTTTTCATTGAAATCACTAATTTCCCATATAATTTCAATAC
>CAJUMS010000180.1 GCA_910587465.1 uncultured Oscillospiraceae bacterium | reverse complement strand
GGGTGCTGCGGTTCCAACAACTGAGACTCTTGTACAGCTTGCGGATTTCTTTGGTGTGAGTCTTGATTTTCTGCTGCGCGATAACGCTGAAATGCCAGTTGTCTCGTCATCCCCAAAACACTCAACGGTGAGTAAGGCTCTCGGTATATCCTTAATCGCCGCGGCGGTTTTAGCGGCAGTGCTGATTACGATATTACAGCTTACGGGCAACGGTAACAGTGCCGCAGACTCGTCCGCCGTCACACTCGACGGGAACGGTATCATTATTGGCGCGGTGGTGCTATGCGCGGTTGGAGGGATTGCACTTCTAATCTCCTCAAAAAAATAGGAGGTCGGATTATGAAACACAAAAAAATAATCTCAATGTTGCTTTTTTCGGTGTCGGGAGCACTTTTAGTTTGTTTTTCCGCTAAAACCATTGCCGATTACATCACGTACGCACATACTGTAAACGGTGCTCCGTTTATGCTGTGGATAGCGGTAAACGCGTTTTGCTTTATAACGCCAGCCACGGTTGCCGCAAGTGCAGGATTGTACATTCGACAGCTGACGCGTGTACTCTTTATTGTTACAGCAGTGCTCGCGGGATTAACGGCACTTATGGTTATTATCTTAATGCTATTGCACCACGCTTTGGCAGATAGTATTCTTTACGGAATACCGTTCGCGCTGTCGACGCTTATAAGCAGCATATTTACCGCAGTTTCCCGTTGTCAAAAAAACAAGGCATAAAAAAACTCCCCCCGAATTTCGGGGGGATAAATTTTATTTATCAGGAATTGCGCTTGTTGTAGAGGTAGTTGCCTACGTCCTTGAACACGAACAGCAGAATAATTGACAGACAACATACCAACGACAGGATAAACATCACACCCGAGATGATATAGTCGTAGCCTATATATCCTGGATTAGCAGCAGCCATACCGCTTCTTGCGCCAAATACTTTAAAGATCGTATTAAAGTTAGCCGCGCCTACAACTATATATATACCCAACATACCCCATTTCGAGAACTCGTAACCCGAAAGAATTGCAAGTGCCAAGAATAACGTAATACCGCCGTAAACTATAAAATACATATAGTCCATAGCGCCTATTACAAACTCACTGTACAGCTTTTTGTCCCACATAGTAATCGCAACGATAGTAAAGATGAAACTTAATATCAGTCCGCCAACACTTATCAACACGATAAGCGCGGGCTTTTTCTCGTCAATTGCAGGCTTTGCCATAAGCTTACTTTTCAGATGTTTAACGGCAAAAAATGTAATTGCACATCCCACTGCAAAGCACAGTATAATGAATATAAATCTTCTCCACCAAGTTGCGCCCATGCCATTTTGCCCGATCCATTCGCTCGCTGCTGCGTCACCCTGTGCCGCAAGCGCCTTCTGCGATTTGTATGTGGTGTTTATCCATATGATTTTATTGATAATGGCAAACAGATTTGAAAGAGCTGCGGCAGCGCCGAAGCCGCCATAGAAGCACAAAGCCCAATCGGCTTCTCTTACATACAAAATAGATGCAACGATTGCGATACCCAGCAGTCCAACCAACACATAACCCTGCGTGAGCTGCTGATCGGACCAACCGAGATAAATTGACCAATTTATGCCGTATCCCGACATTGCGAATTTCTCAAAAACAACCAACAACGCCATAAGAACGAACAGGAGCCCCCCTGTTTTCGCGCGCTGTTTCATACCGTTGATCTCGCTTTCGGTGTACAGCATATCCTCCGCGAACTCAGTCGAATTCAGATATACGAAGAACGCACACGCACACAGGCAGATGACCGCGTCCGCAACGCCGAAAATGCGTATCGAATTACGCAGATACGGGAACGGAACAAGAAGCGGGATCATTCCGATAATAGTTTTCGTGCCAAAAACTGCGGTAAGATAGGTCTTTGCGAAAGCGTATCCTTTGTTGAAGAACACCGCGAGCAAAATCGGAATAACGGTTATCAGCAGATAGATAATAGCGATATTAATCACCGTATCCAACAGCGATATAATAACCTGCCCCGAAGCCTTCTCAGCTTCGCTGGCGAAGAGTTTTCCGAAGAACTTGACGGTATAGCTTATCCCCTGCTCGTCAAGAGTGGTGTTGTGGAAAACGGGTTTAATATACAGTGGGTGAAACACAATAAAATAAGCGACGATCGCCTCAACGATCGAGAACGCTCCTACTCCGAGCGCAATGAGCTTATTCATTGAACTCTTCGGAGACATTTCCTTTACGGCAGTTGACATAAATAATCCTCCCGAAAATATAATGCTTTTCTAAATTATAACATATTTTCGCGTCTTTTTCAAGGCGCACAGGCAATTTTCATTGATACACACAAGTAAATTTTTCGCATCAATTTTTGTGCATTTTGACAACAATCATTCGCCGGGTTTCTCAAGGGGTTGATTTACATTGGGCGCAGCGGACTGCATATTGTTGTTTGCGCCGATGATACTGCTTCTGAGTATTCTGAGATTATTGAGGTCGGTAGTCAGCAGCTCCTCGACACGCAGCAGCATCTTGTCCGCAAAATCGTTCGTTGATGTGCGCAGATCGGTACAGCGGCTTTGCGCGGAGCTTATTATCTCCGTTGCGCGTCGGCGCGCCTCCTTCATTACGTCGCTCTCCTCGATAAGCTCGGAACGGCGCTGCTCAGCCTTGCGGATAATGCTTTCCGCCTCGCGCTTAGCCTCGGAGATTATGCTGTTTTTGTCCGAAACGACCTTTTGCGCCTGCTGTATCTGCATAGGCAGCACCATACGCATATCCGATACGATATCGTTTATCTTGTCCACGTCGACCATAGCCTTTTTATTGAACGGTACGCGGGTCGCGTCGTGAATAAGATCCTCAAGCATTTCAATCAGATCGTCGATAGAATATGAGTTTTCCATTCTTTTTTCCTTTGGTACAATATAACCATAGCTTGCAGCCGGTACCACGGTAAGATT
>CAJUMS010000179.1 GCA_910587465.1 uncultured Oscillospiraceae bacterium | reverse complement strand
TTTGTTGGTTTTGGTGATAGATTTCCGCTCCCCGAAATGGTATAATGTCCGTTGAGAAAGGGGGCGGAAAAAATGCACCGAAAATACATTCGAAAAATATTTCTCGGCGAGATACATCCGGCAAATTCGTGCAAATTTGAAAACGAGGAATACGAAAAATGGCAGACCGAGTTTACAAAGCTATACCGCGAAATCCAAGCATTGCTGCCGGACGACAAGAAGAAAATGCTGGAGTTATTATGCGATGCGCATACGGCAATGCAAACGGAAATCGTTATCGACGGATTTTGCAATGGCTTTGAATTAGGTGCGAATCTTATAGCGGAGTGTTTATATTCCGAGGAGAAGTAAACAGGGCGGCGTTCGATAAATCGGGCGCCGTCAATTTTTTGAAAGGAAAGCAAAATGACATTTTTTGAAAACGAACTGATGAAGATGTTCGGGAAAAACGCGGCGCTGACAGATATCCGCTGTGTAGGAAATGTGCTTATTGGCAGACTTACTCCCGATACGATTGCAAAAATATCCCTTATAACAAACAACATCAGCGGGCAGTATACCGCAGCACTCATAAAGGTGATCAATCCTCAAAGCGGCGAGGTCGACAGACAGAGCATTAACTTCTGTGACGCGTTCGGACGTTCCCGAAAAGAAGGAATTCACATTTGGGATTCCGGTGACGGCATGACGTGTTGGCATAAGTTCACACCAAGCCGACAGAATTATGACGCTATAAACCGCGCTGCGGAGCAGTATCTCGAGATGTTCCTCGAACCCGTTCAGGACATGGATATGAGTATGTAAAACAACCAAAAAACGCGTAGGAGGTGGAAAAAATATTCTTTTTAGACGTAGGCGCGGATTTTGTAACCAAAATATTTGATTACTTTTCCGACCTAATATATCAGAAAATAATCGCGCTGCTCGGCGATTTTTTCGGCGTTATGAACGCGACGGGATATGATCTGTTCGGGATGCCCTGGGTCAGGCAGATTGTGCAGCTTTTCTCAAATCTCGGTTGGGCGCTTTTTGTGGTGGGCATTATCGTTGCATTATTTGAGTTCGCAATAGAGTCGCAGAACGGGCGAGGCGATCCCAAAGCGCTCGCGCTGAATATAATCAAGGGATTTTTCGCGGTAAATTTATTCTGCAATGTTCCCGTTCAGTTGTACGGTTTGGCGGTATCGCTGCAAAGCAGTATGTCTGCGGACATGACGGGCTTGATCAGCCCGGAAGGGAGCGGAACTCTGCTGAACGCTTGCCTTGATGTGATCAACGGATTCTTATTCGGTCCGCTGCTCGGTATTCTGATCGCCGTGATGATGGGATATTCGGTTATCAAGGTATTCTTTGCCAGCATCAAGCGCGGCGGAATACTTTTAATTCAGATCGCAATCGGATCGCTATATATGTTCAGCGTACCGCGCGGATTTAACGACGGTTTCGTCATGTGGGTAAAGCAAGTTATAGCCACCTGTCTGACCGCTTTTTTGCAGTCGACCATGCTCGTTTGCGGATTGATCCTGTTCAAAGATTACTGGTTGCTCGGCTTGGGAATTATGCTTGCGGCAGGAGAAATTCCGAGGATCGCGGGAATGTTCGGTCTGGAAACATCGGTACGCCCGAATATAAACGGCGTTATCAATACGGCGCAGTCGGCGGTACACCTCAAACAGATGGTTACTGCCGTATCGAAAAAGTAAGGGGGGACACAAAAATATTATGTACATTTATCCCGACAACCTTAAAGCAGCACCCATGCTGTTTTTATGGCGGCTGAAAGACCTTGCTGCGATAGGGATCAGCGCACTGATTTCCGTGTTCGCTATGGCGCAGACAGGGTTCACGATACCGCTGGTCGTAACCATTGTTTACGGCTTTCTTGCGATACGATTTGAGGACACATCTATATTGGATTTTATCAAATACGCCGTAAAATATTTTTTTGTGGAGCAGCAGGAATATAGGTGGAAAATTTAGCTGGACTTTTCAAAACGGTTGTGGTAAAATGTTGTTGACACCAAGCGGGAAAGGGGCTGACAACATGAACTACGACAATTTGAAAAAGAAGATGGACGAAGTCAATAAGCGTGAAATTCCCGAAGAAATCCGTCAGAAAATAGAGGATGACTTCGAGGTCGAATACACTTATGACACGCTTGCGCTGTCGGGGAGCAGCCTCACCAAAGACGAGGTGAGGGCGATCCTCGCGGCGCTCAGGGAACGGAACGGAGGTAATAAATAATTGGCGAAAAACAAAAAACAGCAAAACAACCAAAGCACTCGACAGCTCCTTGGGATCGAGGGCATAACCGAATATTCTTTAAAGACCGCTTCGAATGAGGCGGTCTTTTTCAGTATCAAGCCGAGCAATATTTCGGTGATGTCGGAGGCGGGACTGTCGGCGAAAATATATTCGCTGATGAGCGTTCTCAAGGGCTTGACGGAAATCGAGATACTCTGCGTAAACTCGCGTGAGAGCTTCGAGGGCAACAAAAATCACTTAAAAGCACTCGCGAAAAAAGAGGAAAATCCCGCAGTGCGAAAGCTGCTCGAACAGGACGCGCAGCACCTTGATCATATTCAGGCAATGACCGCAACGGCGAGAGAATTTCTGCTTATAGTGCGTATCCGCGGACTTAAAGATAAGGAAATATTTTCGTATCTGAACAGGATCGAAAAGACCTTGAACGAGAATGGATTTTCCGCTCGGAGATATAGCGGCGAGGATATAAAGACGCTCCTCGCCGTTTACTTTGAGCAGAACGTCGTGACCGAAAAATTTGAAAACTTTGACGGAGAAAGGAGCATCTTCAATGATTAATAGGCTGATTTTAAACGCAAATATGATCTGCAAATCAAGCGGCTTCAAACCGCAAAAATGCGCTGTGGAAAAGGTGATTGAGGTATCCGATTCGGAGTTCAAAAAGTTCATTGAGAATCCGATGAAACGCAATTATTATCTTCCGCAGTACAAAGATTTAATGGGATATTATGATGACTCATATCACGGAGTGATGTTGTATAATAAAACTTGACACCAAATTCTCAAAGAAGTATAATGCA
>CAJUMS010000178.1 GCA_910587465.1 uncultured Oscillospiraceae bacterium | reverse complement strand
AGACGTGTGCTCTTCCGATCTTTTCCGCCATCTATCATAAGCCCTCCCGAATGAAGTCGCGCACTTCCATCAGGCAGAAGCCCAGGAAGTTCGTGCCGTTCCAGAGCGTGGGATTTTCGCACCTCGGGTCGTCCGCGCCCATTCCTATGCCCCACATCTTATCATAGGGGCTTGCCTCGACAAGAATGCGCGAGTTCGTGTTCAGCAGAAACGCTTTCAAATCCCCGTTCTGTGAGAACTTCGCAACGTTCCCTTTTACTACAATATCGCAGCAGTTCTTGTCCCAGATATCCTGCTTAAAGCCCGTTATCCTGCGCCCCAAATCCTTGTACTGCTTGGGGTGGCTTGCCGCCATTATCTCCGCGAGTATTTTTTCGTCGCCGAACAGCAACGCCTTCTGCGCCATCATATATTGCTCGGCGGTGTGGTATTCAATACCGTCAACGGTGAATTTGCAGCTCCACCACTGACTGAAACACGATTTGGTGATACTTCCGTCGACGGAGGACTTATGCCCCCAAAAGAAGATGTATTTCAGGCGCTCACCTTTATTAAAGCGCTCCGTTATCAGTTCTCTTGTGTATTTCATGTTTTTAACTGTCGCCGTATTCCGCATTCAACAGGGCAATCTTTTTGGCAAAGTACTCCTCCTGCAAAATACCGCCGCCCGAATATATCGCCTCAAGCTTTTCAAGCTCTTTTTCCTTTTTCTTGTTAAATATCCAGATATGAGTCAACCGCCTTGACGACCGCCGTCCTATGAAAACTCCCGCCAGAATAAAAACAAAGGTGGGATAAACAAGGAAACCGATCCCCTTACGCCAATAATACAAACAAACAAATCCGATAAAAACCAAGATCAACCCAACAACAATGCCGATAATACAGCGATGTTTCATAATTTCTCCTTATTCGTAAAGCGGATACTTCTTTGTAAGCTCGGTGACCATTCCGCGAACCTTATCAGCGCTGTTCTCGAAGTCCTTGGCGGTGAGGTAAATGCACTCGCCGATTATCTTCATATCGTCCTCTTTAAGACCGCGGGTCGTTACCGCGGGAGTGCCGATACGTACTCCGCTCGTGAACGCTGGCTTCTGCGGGTCGTTGGGGATGGCGTTCTTGTTGACCGTGATATAAACCTCATCGAGGTGAGTTTCTAGCTCCTTGCCCGTAATACCGAAAGGACGGAGGTCTACGAGCATAAGGTGGTTGTCCGTGCCGCCCGAAACGAGATCGAAGCCCTTTTCGAGCAGAGTGTCCGCGAGAACCTTCGCGTTCTTGACTATCTGCTCGCCGTATTCCTTGAACTCAGGCTTTAGTGCTTCACCAAAGCAAACAGCCTTAGCCGCGATAACGTGCATAAGCGGACCGCCCTGCGTTCCGGGGAAAATTGCAGAGTTGATCTTCTTTGCAAGATACTCGTTGTTTGTCAGGATAAGTCCGCCGCGGGGACCGCGGAGCGTCTTGTGAGTAGTCGTCGTAACGATATCCGCGTAGGGCATGGGGCTCTGATGCTGACCCGACGCCACAAGACCCGCGATATGCGCCATATCGACCATAAGATACGCGCCGACAGCTCTCGCGATAGAGGAAAGCTTTGCAAAATCGATCGCTCTCGGATAAGCGGAAGCGCCCGCAACGATAAGCTTGGGCTTGCACTTGTTAGCCTGCTTATAAAGCTCCTCATAATCTATAAAACCGTCATCATTTGTGCCGTAGGAAACAAAATTATAGATCTTGCCGGAAATGTTTACGGGAGAACCATGCGTAAGATGTCCGCCATGAGCAAGACTCATACCCATAACGGTATCACCGGGCTGAAGCAGAGCTACATAAACGGCAGTGTTCGCCTGTGCGCCCGAGTGTGCCTGAACATTCGCGAACTGCGCACCGAACAGCTTTTTAGCGCGCTCTATCGCGATATTCTCCACGATATCAACATCCTCGCAGCCGCCGTAGTAGCGCTTTCCGGGGTAACCCTCCGCGTACTTGTTAGTCAGCACGCTGCCCATAGCCGCCATTACAGCGGGAGATACGATGTTCTCGCTCGCGATAAGCTCAAGATTGCGCTTCTGACGGGAAAGCTCCCGACCCATTGCGTCGGCGACCTCCTTGTCGAAATTGCCCAAATAGCCGATAGTATCCACCAAATCGTTATACATAGTTATCTCCTTTCAAGATATAGTGCTGTATTCAAACTGCCGAGAAACCCTCATCTGCTTCGTCAACCGCCCGCGTGGCAGCCGCAAAGGCTTGCCGCGGAGCGGTTTGCTCGCATCTGAGGGTTTCTCAACAGTCTGAAAGCAAGCTTATTCTATATACCTATATAGTATAAGTATAACGCAAAATACGCTTTTTTTCAAGCACTTTTTTAAATTTAATATTTCGTACATTATCTTTCCAGAAAACACGCGCTTTTTGTATAAAATGACAATATTGCTATCTGAACGTTGGCGTGTATACTCTAAGGTTTACACCCGATTTTCTGAAATTGTCTATTACGTATTTTGTTTCGCCCAAGATACCGTCCGAGAACACGAGCACCAAATCGGCATCTCGGATAAGTGTCTGACAGTGTTCGAGCAATGCCGAATACTCTTTTATGTCCTGCTCGGGCGTGATAAACGTGAATTTTACCCTATTTGGTATCGCATAGTCCAATACGCTTATCTCAATGCTTTTCATGTCGCCTGTTATAATTTCTGTGGTGTTCTCAGGCAGATATTGTCCCAAATAGCCGATCGGCAATCCACCTGAACCTATTAATGCTACTTTCATTTCAATTTCCTTTCATTGTGACATTTATTTGCGTTCTTTTAGAACGCCTTTTTACATTATAACACAAAATAGATATAAAATAAAGCTATATTAAAATTATTTTGGAGGTTTTTTAAGCTTATGAAGAGTTATTCAATTCGCATAGATGATGAAATGCTTGACAAACTGCACGTTATCGCCGATTACGAAGCACGTTCAGCCAACGGACAAATAATCGTCCTTATAAGAGATTGCATTGAAGAATTTGAAAAGAAAAACGGCGAAATAGTTCTTGGTGGAAAGGAAAAGAAATAATCATAACCACGCGTGAAACGCGTGGTTTGCACTGGCGCTTCAAGCGCCTGG
>CAJUMS010000177.1 GCA_910587465.1 uncultured Oscillospiraceae bacterium | reverse complement strand
CTAAAGATTTTTATTCCACCGCTTCAAGCGGTGGTTTTTTGCGCTAAAGCTACAACAAAAATGCGGCGAACTTTTTGGTTCGCCGCATTTTGTTATTTGTTCGTTACCTTGGCTTTTCTGTGCTTTTTCTTATGCACTGTCACCGCAACAACTATCACAATTACCAATATTACGACCGCGCCAGCTGCCAGCAAAATCGGCAGCAGCTCCGTATCCTGCGGCTGAATGCAGAATGTTCCGCTCGTGCCATTCATTTCCAGAAGCAGATACTTGCCGCTGATGGTGCTGTCAACGCGCGTCCAGCTGTCGTTATCGAGCCGCCAGACCGCCGCGTTCTTTCCACCCGCGTTCAGCAGCCTTATCGGGATCGTGCCCGTTTCCGTGTCAGCTCCCGTAAGCGAAATATTCAGAACGCGAGTTTCTCCCTGCGCGGGAGGCTCGGCAGTTCCGTCCTCCGCGTGAAGTATTGCTTCGTCTGTAAATCTGCCCTCGGCAAGCGCGAGCGCAAGCTCGTCCTGCGTTTCCGCGCTCGCGACGATCGTTATCCACGGCGCGTATACCGCCTCAAGCGTGATATCTGAAAGCACCCCCGACTTGTCGAATTCGTCCCATCGGCCGAAGCTGCCCTCGAGAACGGGGGCCTCGGGCAAATCGACCTTTGACAGATCATCGCCGTATTTAAACGGTATCTTTCCGACAACATTGCCGTCCGCAATGAGTGTGATACCGAATTGCGTAAATTCCTCGGGAACGTTGTCAAGCCTTTCAAGCTCGGCAAATCCGATAGGCTCCGCACGGTCGGCATAGCTTATGCCGTCAACGCCCGCTGTTCCCGTGTCGACAAAACGATTGCCGCTCATTATTCCGTCCTCACTGATACTGCCTGCGACGGCGCCGACATATTCGCCGCACTCCTTTACGGTCACTATCGCGAAATTATCGCGCAGATCATTCGCTCTGCCCGTAATACCTCCCACATAGCTGCCTCCCGAGAGTACGCTCTTGGCGTAACAGCCGCGCACCACCGCATCGGAATATCCCGAGATACCGCCGACATAGCTGCCGTCACTGCTCGATATCTCGCCGTAGTTGCTGCATGAAATGGTCGTTCCGAGGTCCATACGTCCCGCGACACCACCTGCGCAGTCTTTTTTCGCGGTTATTGCGCCGTAGTTTTTGCTGTTCTGCAATACCGCCTTGGTCTCGTATGTAGCGCCAAAACGAACGTTCTCTGAAAGATCGCTCTCGGGATCAAGATCGAACTCAATAGCCATAGCGCCGACAATACCGCCGATATTGTGATCTCCCGACACAGTTCCGTTGTTCACACAGTCCGTGACCTTGCCCTGCCTTGTTGCGGCAATATCCTTGTCGGAGGTATCTAGAAAGCTGTCGCCGACGGTGGGCGAAGAAGCCGTATCCAACAGCTCGGAAACTGCGTCTATTACCATATCGGAGATCACCTCAAGCTGATCGTTAATAGCCCGAAGATCGTCCGCGACCGTACCGCTGTTCTCGTTAAACTGTCTGTTGAGCGCCTCCATATCGTCCGTCATTGCGGTAACGGAGCCGTGCAGCCTGTTGCCCGCGTTTCGGAAATCATCTCCGAGCCGTCTGAAGCTCTCGGGGCCGTCCTCGGTCAGCACACGCACCGCATCTCCAATATCGGTAAACGAACGCTGTAAAGCCTTGCCTATCGAGGAAGCAGCCTCGGACGCGTCCTCAAAGCGGTCAAGCGCCTCGTTGACGCTGTCCGTAACGTTGTCCAGCTTATCAGCGGAGCTTTGCAGCTCCGAGAACGCCGCGCTCAGACTGTCCGCCGCGCGCTGCATAGCCTCGGAGGAGCTTTTAAGTGGATCCTTTGCCTTATTCCAGTTATCCTCGATCGTTTCAAGTATTTCCAATATATCGCTGCTGTCAAAATCGTCTGGGTCTATCGGCAGGTTTGGAAAATCAGGTTTGTCGGGCTCCTTGGGATCATCGGGATTTTTGGTTCCTTCTGTTCCCTGGTCATTGGGGTCGGTCACGGGTTCGTCGGGGTTTTCGGGAACCTCGGATGTCTCCGAAATTTCGGGTACTTCGAGAGCCCCTTCCGTTTCACTGCCAGAAGCGCTCTCACGCGTAACGCTGCCATCGGCGGTATCATCGGTCAGCCCTGCCTCGGTGAGCGCCTTATCCAGAGCGTTCGCCGCCTCCGAAACGTCCTCCAGCGCGCCGTTCAGCGAATCTGCTGCGCTTTTGAAATCCTCCGCGGCAGACGACTGTTTATCCTTATCGTCTGAAACAACGCCGTCTGTCATTGCTTCAATAGCGTTTCTGAAATATCGTGCCGCGTCAGAGAGACTGTCCGAAGCGCTTTTCAGATCATCCAAAGAAGCCTGTATATTACGCATAGCCGCGTCTCCGACGTTTACAACGTCCTTGAGCGCCTCGAACGCCGCGCCGATATCGTCGGACATCTCGCTTATACTTTCGCCCGCTTCCGCGATCTCGTCCATTGCGGGTGCGATCTTGTCAAGCGCGTTGGTGATATCCGCTACCATAGTGTTTATGGTATCAACATTTTCGTCGACAAATCCAGTCACCTCATCCAGCATTTCCTTACAGCTGTCCTCTGCGGTATCGGTATACTTCTTCATCGCGGTAAGACGCTCGGAAACATCATCGCCCGTGTCCTGGACATCGTTGAGTGCTTTGTCAATAAGGTCGTTCAGCGTGTGCAGTTCGGTGCGCAGCTCCTCGAGTATCTCCCTGCCAGGGTCGAGCGAAAGATATGGCTCGGACTGTCCGACGATACCGCCTACGTCCTTTCTGCCGTTTATCGTGCCGCTGTTGGTGCAGCCCGCAAGATAGCCGCTCTGCCGTCCCGCGACGCCGCCGATATTGTAGCCGACGTGCGGATAGCCCACGTCGCCCGTATTGTCACAGCTCTGCACCATTCCGCTCGTATACCCGACGATACCTCCCGCGTCGGTATAGCTGTTAAGGAGATTTGTCTCTTCCTCATCGTCGGGGCTGATGTAGCTTTCGGGGTCAAATTCTATTATATTCTCCGAATTATCGGGATTTGTGAGGTTTATTCCCGCGGAATTTGTGCATTTCAGCAGAGTTAGATCGGAAGAGCACACGTCT
>CAJUMS010000176.1 GCA_910587465.1 uncultured Oscillospiraceae bacterium | reverse complement strand
TTTTATTTTACCACTTTTTCACGCATTTGTAAAGGGGTTTTTAGAGGCGCCCATAAGGCATTCTCTGAACGGTACGGGCGATTGGGAAACCTACTATATTCACGAGGGATACGCGGACACGATCGCATTCCTGAACGATCCCGCGAATATGACGGATAAGCCGAAAGAGGATCCGAAGGATTTCGTTTATCACATCAATTTTACGTGGGGTCGTCGAAATACGGAAAGCGATCCCGAAGTTCCGTACGGAGAGGGTGAGGCGATCTCGCGAATTTCGGTGAGCGTTTCTTCGGAGGACGAAAGCGCGGAGGCGAAGGAGATCATAGGATATCTCAGACCCGTAAGCGAGGCTCCCGAGGGCGTTATCTCAAAAAATTTCAATATATATTCAAACAATGACTCGGTGGGCACGCTGGGCATCGCCAAAGAGGACGAGCGGGCGGTAATAAGAGTTATGCTGAAATACGTTCGCACGCATATGGAATAAGAGGTGACTGTTATGATTAAAATTGAAAATGTTACAAAGAGCTTCGACGACCTGACGGTGCTGGAAAATCTTTCGCTTGAGATACCCAAGGGCGCGGCATACGGTCTGCTGGGAACGAACGGCGCGGGAAAGTCCACGCTTCTGCGGCTGCTCGCGGGTATTTATAAGGTCGACGGCGGCAGCATAACCGTCGGCGGACAGCAAGTATGGGACAACGTCGCGGTCAAGCAGAGACTTCTTCTCGTCAGCGACGAGACCTCGCAGTTCAACAATATGACCTTAAAGCAAATGCGAAAATTCTACAAGACGTTTTACCCCACATTCTCCGACGATACCTTTGAACAGCTTCACGGGGTGATAGGACTTCCCCTTGACAAAAAGCTCTCGGGCTTTTCAAAGGGAATGAAGCGTCAGGCGGCAATGATATGCGGCATAGCCGTATCGCCCGACTATCTTCTGCTTGACGAGGCTTTTGACGGTCTCGACCCTACAATGCGCTCCGCTATGAAGAAAATGCTGGTTAACGCAATGTGCGACAAGGAGATGACTATCGTGATGTCCTCGCACAACCTTAAGGAGGTCGAGGCGTTCTGCGATACGGTTGGCGTGCTCCACGAGGGGAAAATGCTGTTCAGCCGCGCGCTTGACGAACTGAAAGGGAGCGTTCACAAGGTGCAATGTTCTATCGTAAGTGTTCCCGAAAAAAGTGATTTTCCAGATCTGGACATTCTGCTTATTGAGCAGTCATGCGGTATGGTGAACATAATCGTCCGCGGAAACGCCGACGAGACCGTAAAGGTCATAAGCGCGAAGGCTCCCTGCGATCTTATCCCGCTGTCGCTTGAGGAAATATTTGTATATGAAATGGAGGCGTTAAATTATGACCGCTCCAAGCTCGTCTGAAAGAAGCTTTTTCCGCGAGTACTTCCTTTTCAGGCTGAACGCGCAGAAAATCGGTCTGGTTATGTGTACGGTTTTCGGTATGGTGGTGCTTCCCGGGAGCGCGTACAGCTTGTATGACAATTTCAACTGCGTATACAATGACGTGAGACGCAGCTATGACGTTTACGAAATAAGACAGCTATTCTTTATAATATGTCTGATCGGACTGCTGATAATGCCGGTTATCGGAGCGGTTTTAACGTTCGTGAGCTGTAACCGCAAAAAGTACACGGATATGATCGGCGGACTTCCCCTGACGCATAAGGAGCGCTTCTGGGGCGACTTTCTGAGCGGCTATACCGCGTATGTCGCGCCGATCATTCTTGCGGGAGTTATCACGATGTTGATTTCGATCCCTCTGCAGGACGTTACGGATAAGTTCAACATAATGTTCGGCGTTGAAACTACTTTAATGTGTACGACATATGTTCTGGGGGTAGTGCTGTCGCTTTTCGCGCTGCTTTCGCTTATGTATATCATCTCGGCTGTTGCGGTTATGTGCTGCGGCAGACCGATACAGGCGGAGATAATGTCCATAGTATTGCTTCTCGCGCCGTCGCTTGCCGTGGGTGGTATATCGGCTTGTTTCGCGAACGCGATCACGGGTCTGGATAATTACAAGGTCATCGATATGATACGCAAAGCAGCGCATATCTTTCCGCCTTTGGGGCTTATGCTTAATATAAAGCGCAATTACGATAGCTTGTCTAATGCGGACATGGGAGATCCGCCGCATATTGACAAATTTTTCACTTCCGATTTTACGATATTTAACCTGCTATATATGCTGTATGTCATAATATTCGCGGCGGCATTGACCGCGCTCGCGTATTATCTCTCAAAGTCGCGCAGGCAGGAGCAGACGGGATTGATACTTGTTTACAAGGCATTTTACCGCGTTATATCCGTTTTAGCGGCAGGCGGAGCGGCTTCGCTGGTGCTGGCGATATTCGTCCCGATTATCGGATTTGGTTTTTCCATACTGATAGCGTCGGGTACGGCGGCAATAATTATACTGTTGTTGGAGCTAGTGCGCAAGCCCGCTGCCCGCGACGTTGTAAAATCGCTGATATGCTGGGTCGGCACGGTCGTCTGCTGCGTGGGTATATATCTCCTGTTCGACAAGACGGGCGCGTTCGGACATCGGTATATCAACGTGCCCGTCGATAAGGTGGAGAGCGTGCGGGTATATTACGACTATATGCTGTATTCGGGTGCATACCAACGAGGCGTATATGAAATAACAGACAAGTCCGAGATAGAAAAGCTGACAAATTCTTACAACGACACGGTTAAAGAGGTGTACGGCGATCTAAGACTCGGCGGTCAGTTTGAGATAGACTATATGCTGACGGACGGAACGCGGTTCAGCCGATGGGTCTCCGGTAAGGAACGCGGCACGGCGATACCCCGCCTTATCAATGCCGTATGCAGGCTCGACAGCTTTCCCGAGATGCAGAGCACGTGGCTCGCCGAACACGATTTTTACGGCTGTGAGGCAACGCTTGACGGAATATACGGAGAACTGACCGTTCCCGAGGAAAACATATCGGAGTTTAAAGCGCTGTACGCGGAGGAGCTGCGCGAGAAATACTATCACGCGGCGTCGGAGGTCGGCGGTATAGTCCTTGTTTGGGACGAGGGCAGACACAATACTTCCTATTACCCGATAGCGGAGGACTACACGCGGACGATAAACTATCTGAAATCGCTGTACGACAACTCGGATTTCTACAATGACAACATGATGTTGTATAATAAAACTTGACACCAAATTCTCAAAGAAGTATAATGCAAG
>CAJUMS010000175.1 GCA_910587465.1 uncultured Oscillospiraceae bacterium | reverse complement strand
CAGTTTTGAAGTTTAACCCCACTCCCCGTTTTAGGGAGTGGGGCTTCGCTCTATTCTTTGTTTATTGCGACCCAATTTTTGACTTGATTCTTAGTTATGACTGTGGTATAATGGTGGTTGGAACAGTTGGATGTTATTTTTTTGTGTTCTATTTCGATTGACCACATATTTGACCATAGACAGGTTTGGAGCACATGGAAACAATGGGTACAAGACCGCTAAAGAGAATTTTGTGTGGAATAGAAATGGCTATAAAAAGGCATTTGTGGCGGAGAGGACATTTTTAACGCTCTTCGGGAGCATAAACGCGCAGGAGCATATCGTATAACCCAATTCCGCGAACGCCCTTTGACACTACACTGTTACGGCTCTTTTGACAAGATAAAAACTGCCGCAAAACGCTTTATGACCACATATTTGACCACTTACACGAAATACCCCTTAAAATGGTAATTTTAAGGGGCATTTTCATTCTGCTGTATTCTTTGTTTAATACGGCTCAATTTTTGAACATGATTGGCGACGATTCTTCCATTGCTTTCAGTCGCTTTTTCTCTGCCTTAATTTCAGTCTTGACCTTTGCAATCATCACCGCTAATCTTTCTTCGCATTCCTCTCGGGTTTTTGCATAGATATTATGTGCTTCTCGTTTTCCATAAGCGTTGGTTGGTGTGTATCTTCCCTCATACAGGCGGTCGTTTATCATCGTCACACAGCCTGTTCCGGATTTGCGACATTTTGGCTTATACGGCTCGAAATCGGGAGGCGTGGTATCTACCCTTGACTGCACTTCAACTCTTTGAATTTTGGCTTCTGTGCCGCTTATTTTGCGGTCTATTTTTACCGCTGCCTGCTGCCTCATAGTGTAGGTGACATGACTGTAGATATCGATTGTCGTTTCCGAAGAAATATGCCCGAGCATAGTCGAGAGTGATTTAATATCCATGCCGTTTTCAAGAGCCATGGTCGCGAATGTGTGTCTGAGGTCGTGAAATCTTACCTTTGTACAACCCGCTCGACCCAATATCAGTTGTAGTCTTTTGCGTACCGCAGGTGGGTTTCTTGGTTTGGTGTTGTCGAGCGGCGATGGAAATATCCATTCCGAATCAATATTTTTTCTATATTCTGACAGTATTTTTAGCAACGAGGGAGACAATATTGCTGTTCGTATTGAGCTTTTTGTTTTGGGTTCGGATATAATTGGTTCTCCGTGAATTACATTCACCTGTCGTTCTATTAGTAGTTCACCGGTTTTGAAGTTTAGGTCGCTCCATTTCAAGGCAAGTATTTCTCCGCGTCGCATTCCCGTTGCAAGCTCCAGCAGAAACAATTCGTAATAATCTTCCTCTTTTGCTCGGTTAAGAAAACGAATAATCTCGTCCCGTGTAAGCACTTTCATTTCTCTTGACTTCTTGGGCGGCAGCTTACAGCCGATAGCAGGGTTTGTTTTTATCAACCCTTCTTGTACTGCCCTTTCAAGAGCCGAACGACAGTTCGCGTGTATGGCTCGAATTACTCTGTCGGATAATCCAGCGCCATATGTTTCAACTCTTATTTTCCGACCACCGGATTTTTCCCTTGCATAGAATTGCTGCAGATCCGATTGTGTTAATTGATTTAATGGAATGTTGCCGATTTCGGGAATGATATGCTGATATATTCTGTTCTCATATTCCAACTGAGTTGTTATGCGAATTGTGTGCTTACAGTATGTTTGATACCAGAAGTCTATCCACTCGCCAAATGGCATTTCCGAATTTATCTTCTCGGCAGGCTTTCCATAATGTTCCTTGAGTTTTTCAAGCTTGGCAGCACATTCTGCTTTTGTTTTAGCGGTAACGTTTTTGGTTACGGGTAATCCCTTATCATCGTAGCCGACCACTACCCGTCCTTCCCAGCGTCCATCTTTTCTGAGTCGGAGTGTTCCCTCGCCTTGTTTTCTCCGTTTAGCCATTCTCAACGCCTCCTATAATTTCATCCATAAAATTACCCACGATCCTCGCCGCATTCTTTTGCATATCGGTGGTAACGTGGGTATATGTATCTAAAGTAAAGCTTGCATTTGCATGACCAAGAATTCCTGACAAAGTTTTCGCGTCAACACCACCCGAGACAGCATGGGTAGCGAATGTGTGCCGAACTTCGTGGCAGCAATGGTAATATGCACCTTGATAAATCAATTCTTTGACATTAACGGAGCAATCACAACATTACTCTGCAACGTTTTTGGACTGCCAAATCAAAACTGGATGGCAGTGGCAAGTCCGCCCGTATTCTGGCTTATTTATTCGATAACGGGCGCGTGGCAAAGCTTCGGTTACGGTTCAATCATTTATGTGTCCGCGATCTGCAACATCAATAACGATTTGTTTGAGGCAGCCTCAATTGACGGCGCCAACCGCTGGAGAAAAGTATGGAGCATTACCATTCCGCAGATTTTGCCTACAATTATAATGCTGCTGACCTTGCAAATAGGTACAATGTTCAAGGGCGGCTTTGACAGAATATTGCTTTTATACTCTCCCGGAATATACGAGGTTTCGGATACGCTTTATACCTATACATACCGAATGGCATTCGGCGACAGTCCCGACTTTGGCTTATCCGCCGCTTCCGGTCTGTTCCAGTCAATTGTATGTACGATACTTCTGATATTTTCTAACTGGCTTAGCCGCAAAACGGCTAAAACATCCTTGTATTAAGGAGGGTGCGATATGGCGAAAAATAAAAAAGTCAAATACAGCTCCGTAATGGCGGCAGATCATACCCCAGGCAGTATTATTGCCGACGTGATCATTATTGTAATATGCATATTCCTTGCGTTTATCTGCGTTCTGCCAATGTGGCACACGCTGATGGCTTCTCTCTCCGATCCCGTTTTGCTGCTTGCCAACGATTCGTTTTTGTTTTTGCCCTTAGGTGAACCGAATGTGGAGGGCTACAAGCTTTTGTTTCAGGACGCAAGCATTTTGTCGGGATATGGCAACACAATCTATTATACCGTTGCTACCACTCTGATCGGTTTTGTAATAAATGTTATGGGAGGCTACGCCCTAAGCCGTCAGACGAAGCTTAAAAAACCTATGACCCTGTTTTTACTGTTCACCACGATGTTTTCGGGCGGTATGATACCTACATATATGGTAATGAACGAATTAGGGCTGGTTGGAACGGAATGGGCGATCATTCTTCCCGAGGCTACTATGGCAATGTATGTGGTAGTCGGTATGAATGCCTTTAACACCGTACCCGAGGCAACGGTAGAGGCGGCAAAGCTTGACGGCGCGGGGCATTTCAAAATAATGTTCCAAGTAATGCTGCCCCAGTGCCTAAGCCTATTTGTAATAACAATCCTTTACACGTTTGTGGGAAGCTGGAACAGTTGGCTGTCGGCGCAAATTT
>CAJUMS010000174.1 GCA_910587465.1 uncultured Oscillospiraceae bacterium | reverse complement strand
CCCGGGAAACACGATTTCTCGGGCATTTTTTATTAGATGTTCTTTGTGTTTTTGACAATCTTCTTACTTCAGTTGCTCGTAACGCCTCCGTGTCGGCGGCACATAAGCAGCTTGACGCCGGACTGCGAGGAATTGGCGGAGTTGACAATAGCGTCAACTCGCATTTTGGTTAGATTGTTGCGTATGTTATCAATCGGTATGACAGTTCTCCATTCTCGCTTCTATTTCGGTGATCGCCTGCTCGTAAAGCCCGGTCCAGTTGCCGTTTTCTACGGTTTTCTGTATTATCTCGACGCCCATGAGCCGTAGCAGATCAAGCTTTGCGGGGTTACGGTGATTTGGCGGGTTAAGCTCAAAGAACACCGTTTTTCCAACTTCTGAGGTCTCGCGCTTTTTGCGGTTGAGCAGCCACCACATATCGCTTTCCGCAAAGCCGAAGCCGTAACCGAGAACGTAAACGTCGCCGAGTATAAACGCTTCCGTCCAACTCTTTATCTCGGGCGGTTCGCCGCTGCCGCGCGCTATGGAATAGTACACACCGCGTTTTTTGTTGAACGCGAGCATCTTCCCGAGCAGCAGACCGTAGTAGTAATGACCGAGCACCATGGAGTCGGGCTTGCGCGCCTCTCCGTGGATATGCCATATCTTACGCTCTTTTCCGAGATACTCAAAGCTGTTGTATGTATGGAGCATAAGGCTTGCCTCACAGCGGCTTACCTCGTCCGTGTGACGCTGCATTTTTTTGAGAGCGCTCTCGCATATTTTATCCTCGCCGAGCGCGGCGGTCTCAAGCTCGTAGCTGTAATTGGTCGTCAAAATGTGGTCAAAATCCGACGCTATCAACCGCCTTAAAAGCTCCATCTGTTTCGGAGGCTTTTCCGTGCCGAGATTGCCGAGACGGTCCTTTTTTCTGCTGAGAGCCTCGTCGACCCTGTCTCGCGTAACCAATATCGCCTTTAGCGTTTCGGGACAGATGTATTCCTTTGCGTTTTCAACCCCGTATTCCTCTGCCATGGAATTCAGGAGCTGATCCCATGAGTCGCTGTTAAACGCTCTGTTTATGCCGTTTCCCAATAGCAGTATCTGCGGTTTTCTGTTTTTCATTTTATCAACTCTTTTCAGATCACTATAAAATCGCGTATTCTCTCAAATGTGCTGTCGCCTATACCTTCTACTTCGCGTATTTCGTAAATGCTTGTGAAACCACCAAATATCTCACGAAATTCGATAATCGCGAGCGCCTTGTCCTCGCCTATGCCATCAAGCTGTGTAAGCTCCGCGACAGTCGCGGTGTTTATGTTGACGATGATAAATTCGGGTAATGCGGGCGGAATTGACACAGGAGGTTCGACACTTGATATCGGAGGTTCGGTACTTTGTATCGGAGGTTGAATGCTTGATGATACCTGCGGCTCGCTTGTTGATGTCGGAAATAATGACGCGGTCGTTGATGTTGACATTGAAGAAGATGTATTTTCGATGGAGGATTGGATCACGCCGGAAATGACCGGAAAATACTTATCCCAATCCTCATCGGAAATATCCCATGGATTTTTTGTCGACTGTACGGGCTCAGAGGGCGGTTCGGACGTACTCTCCGTCAGAACTGACTGCATAACGGAAGAGTTGGCGGGCTCATCGTACGGCTCAATACTGTTCTCCTTCGGCACGGAGGGTTTGGACGTTGCGGGAAATGACACGGAGGTGCTTGACTGTGTGGAGGTCTGCGCGGGAGAATATGAATTTTTGGTTGACACAGCAGATGTTGTCGGTGATGTAGACACAGGCGTGTTTGTCATACTGTGCTTTGAAGTATTTAAAGATATGGTGCTGTTTGACGCTGTAAGTACAGGCACGTCGTTTTTGACGCGTGATGATATCGTCTCCGCGGCAGCCGCAACGACCGCACATCCCGCAAGAACGATACTTGTGTACTTTGCGGCGATACCGATATTTTTCATTTTCATGACCATACCCCCGAATATGACAAAAATAAAATAATTACACTTAAATTTTACCATATCCCGCGACAATTGTCAAGTAATGGAAAAATCCGCCCTGTTTTCCCAAAAAACCACAAATTTCTTACAGACACTTGACTTTTTACCTAAAATATGTTAAAATTGCCTTATAAGTGCGTTTCGGGCTTGTTGCGTAAATTAAGCGGTTGATGCCGGGAAGTGACGACTACAGGGCGGTTTTTATAATGGAAATAGTTTTTAAGTATTTAAGTGAAAACTCAATTATGCAATTTGCTTAAAAAATTCGCTTTATTTTTAGTTAATGATAGCATTGATTTCCGTTAACATTTGCTGTATAATTAAACTGTATCAACATAAATCAGGGGAGGCTCGGATAATGCCGAAAAAACAAGTGACGATAGCCGATATTGCAAAAGCATGCGGCACAAGCACGGTGACTGTATCCAAGGCGCTTTGCGGAAGAAGCGGCGTAAGCGAGGAGGTCCGCGCGAAAATTCGCGAGACCGCCGACAAAATGGGCTATGTTTCCACAAAGTCCGTTTCCAACAAGTTTGATGGGGTGATCGGCGTTCTTATCCCCAACAAGTTTATCAATCCGAACGGCTCATTTTACTGGGCGCTGTATAACGATATTTTAAAGCTCCTCAAAAGCTCGGGTATCTCCTGCATACAGGAGAACATCGGCGCTGAGGAGGAGAGTGCTCTTGTTGTGCCGAATTTGTTTTCCAACAACCGCATTATGGGCATTATCTCGCTCGGACAACTCAGTGTTCCGTATCTGCATATGCTGATGAACCATACTAATAATCTGGTGCTGTTGGATTACTATACGCCGAATATGGAGCTTGACTGCGTGGTGACGAATGGATATTTCGGCGGCTATAAGCTCACCGATCATCTTATCTCGCTCGGTCACAGAGACATAGGCTTTATTGGCACACGTACCGCGACTTCGAGTATCTTTGACAGATTTATGGGCTATTTAAAGGCAATGTTGGAGAATGATCTTCCGATAAATCCCGACTGGTTGATACCCGACAGACCGTCCAGCGGAGAGCGCTATGAGCGGCTGGAGTTCCCTGAAAAGCTCCCGACCGCGTTTGTCTGCAATTGCGATGAGACCGCGTTTGTGGCGATACGCGACCTGAAGGCGAGAGGTATTTCGGTGCCGCAGGACATCTCCGTTGTCGGCTACGATAACTATCTGATATCCGAGATATCCGATCCGTCTATTACAACGATACAGGTAAATTCGGAGGAAATGGCGAGAGAGGCGCTGAACGCGTTGTTTGAGCGGGTTGAAAATCCGTCCCGCCCCAAGAAAACGCGTATTCTTACCGGGAAGATCGTCGTTAAGGAATCCACGCGTTCTATCAAATAATCAAAACGGCTTGTCCGGTTCAGGACAAGCCGTCAGACCGTAGAAAAACCCCACTTCAGTGAAGGAAGAGGGGTTTAAAGTTAAGCA
>CAJUMS010000173.1 GCA_910587465.1 uncultured Oscillospiraceae bacterium | reverse complement strand
AAACCATGGCTGGCTTGCCGTGGATTTACCCGATAAATATATTATAGTAGGAGGAAATAATTATATGAAAAAAGAAAAAATTTGCACAGAGACTATAGCAAAGACCGGGATCAAGTCTGTGATCCTTGGTTTTCAGAGCATACTTGATACGATCTCGGAGAGGATCAACGACAAGAGCGGAGAGCTTAGAAAGAGTATTACCAACGAGTTCCCTAACGTAATGAAACCGCTGCTTGAGAAAAAGTACTTTGGATTATATGAAGACGAGAATTTGAGGGAGATAGTGATATTCAAGGATAAAGCTGTTTACGACAGTTGGCTTGAGGCGACAGTCAGTGAGAACGGCGAGCCGAAGGATCCCACAACTTATAATATGAGCGCGATAACTCTTGACGATGTTTTCAGGCTGGCGGAAAAAAGCTGGAAGGATCCTAACAATTATACCGTTTATAATCACGGCGGTAATATTACTTTGAGCCTCTATGATGACAGAAAAACAATAAGGGAGATATGACTATGGAAATGACTGTAAATACGGATATTCAGGCGGTAGTACTCGGTTTTCAAAGCGCGTTAGCCGCAATTGAGGGAGAACTCAAGAATAAGGAGCTTGCCAACCGTCTGCGCGGAGTTTTTGACGATACAATAAATGCGCTTCTGCCAACAAAGTATTTTGCGTATGCCGAGGGCAGCGACAGCGTTTCGATATTTGATGACGAAGAAACCCGTGACAATTATATCGATTATGTACGCAATGATTTTGAGGGCAGTCTTCACAATGACGATGAAGAGCTGAATCTGAAGCCGATTTCATACGAGGAGTTTACAGAACTTTTCGACAACGGCAACAACCCCGATCTGTATACCGCTAACGAGGAGTTTGGCGAACTGGTATACACGGTATAACGCGATTGTTTTTGATACCATTCAACTGTTTTGTTGTGTTTTCATAATGAGCATTGGGAAACCGTCTGATCTTAACGATTAGGCGGTTTTCCGTTTGCGAATAATAAATATAACATTTCCACGGTGAAAAGTGTGTCTGTATTCCGAATATTTAAAAAAGCTTAGGGGATTTTGATTTTATTCCAATTTGGCTTGACATTTTCAAAAATTTGGAGTATAATACCCATATAGAGCGAAAGGAGTTAAATCATTATGGAAAAACGCATAGAACGTCCCGAATATTTGGATTGGTTGAAGATTTGGAAGGAAAAGCAGATCATAAAGGTAGTATCCGGAGTGCGTCGATGCGGAAAGTCAACTCTATTCGATATTTACAAGGATTGGCTGAAAGATAACGGAGTTGCCAGTTCACAGATCATAAGCATAAATTTTGAGAGTATCGAATTTGAGCCGCTCGCCGACTATCACATATTGTATGAATACATTTTGTCAAGGCTTGTACCCGATAATATGAACTACATTTTTCTTGATGAGATACAGCACGTTCCGCAGTTTGAAAAGGCTGTAGACAGTTTATTTCTTAAGGAAAACTGCGATGTGTATATCACGGGATCCAACGCGTATTTTATGTCTGGAGAGTTGGCTACCGTCTTGACGGGTAGATATGTTGAGCTTAAAATGCTCCCGTTGTCATTTAGAGAGTTTTGTACCTCAATGGAAAACTCCGAAGCGTTAAGCAATGCACAGAAGTTCAATATGTACTTGTCACAAAGTTCGTTCCCGTATCTTGCAAAATATCGCAATACCGAGCGCGAGACAAACGATTATTTGAGGGATATTTATAATTCCGTGCTGCTAAAAGATATTGTCGCAAGGCTGAAAATTTCCGATGTTACCACGCTTGAGAACGTCACAAAATTTTTGTTTCACAACATCGGAAACCCCGTCTCTGTTGCTAAGATCGTCAATACGCTTAAATCACAAGGCAAGGGAGCGGATCAAAAAACGATAGGGAAATATCTGCGCGGATTAACGGATAGTCTGTTGTTGTACGAAGCGCCGCGCTACAACCTAAAGGGCAAGATGTTCCTGACTACCAACAGCAAGTATTATACGGTCGATCTGACGCTGCGAAATATGCTTGTAAGAGGCAGGGACACGGATATCGGACATATTCTTGAAAATATTGTTTATCTCGAATTGAGGCGGCGCGGTTATGAGGTTTATGTCGGACAATTTGATGATGTCGAGATCGACTTCGTAGCGATAAACGGAGAAGAAACAATATACTATCAAGTATCGGCTACGACTCTCGATGAAAACGTTTTGCAACGTGAGCTTTCGCCTTTACAAAAGGTGCGTGACAACTATCCAAAATATCTTCTAACGCTTGACGAGGCTTTTGGAACTGTCGATTATGACGGAATCAAAAAGTTGAATGTTTTGGAATGGCTGTTAGGCTCTTGAATGTAATTTACCAAAAGCCGCTTATCCCTTTAGACTACATTATAATTAAGCAGGCGATAAACAAGTCATTGTGCTGAGAGAAACGCTCGGTATTTGCGGAACAACTAAATCTTTTTACCGCTAATAACAGACCCGCTCGATTGGTTATGATTGGGCGGATCTCTTGTTTCTCCAATAGCCCAACACCGTGTAACTGCAAGCTAAAAGCTGCTGAGCCAATAGAAAACGCTTGGTAGATGCTTCGTGACGAAAACGGACGAAGTGTTAAGAAGTATCAACTCTAAACATTGCATAGGCGAGGAAAGGGGTATAGGGAAGAGATAACAAATGAAAAACACTGTTTTATCCTATGCGGGACAGTACACAGGAATTTCAAAAGCCAACTGATGTCGATTCGTAGAGGGAGTAGACACTTCAAAGTTTGTGCGGACGAAATTCGTCTGAACAAAAAGTTAGTCGAATTGTTTTTGCGATAAATGCTCGGTGAAAATAGGAGCGGCGTTTTATCACAGGGAACTGCGTGCCTATCGTTCCCGGTATGGTACATCAGACGTCTCCACCACCAAAAGTATACCTATTATAATATATCTCCCTGTCCCTTATATCGTGAGTGACAAATCGTCACACACATAGGCGGATATTGGAGAAGTTGTCCAACCTAAAACTACGGCACTGAAAGAACCAATATGAATTTGACGAGGACGGCGTGTGCGTGAAATCTCCGTCAAAATTTACGAGTTGTAGTTAAACTACAACTAGAACAACAAAACCGCCAAAACAGCAGTTTTAACTCTTAAAGGTAGTTGAACTACCGATAAGAAAGACGTGTTCTGTTTTAGAACTCACCCCGAAACAGCGTCCACTTCCGATGGACACCCTGATGTGCGTTTAATGAGTACCAGCTTAATTAGTATTGTTCACGCAGAACAACACTAGACCGCGACTAACTATTTCAACAGAATAAACCCAAATGGTGCCTGTTCGATGGACACCCTATGGTTAACATAGGTCGAGAAAATTGTATTTGAACGGTCTTACCGAAACCATTCAAATAAAGGACTGGTTTTCAGTCTTTTTGCATATTGCAAACTGTGATAGAACAATTTCAATAGAATCATAACCACGCGTGAAACGCGTGGTTTGCACTGGCGCTTCAAGCGCCTGGTA
>CAJUMS010000172.1 GCA_910587465.1 uncultured Oscillospiraceae bacterium | reverse complement strand
CGGGACACGTAGCCAGCTTTTCCGACCCGCTTCTGGACTGCAAGGAGTGTAAAATGCGCCACAGAGCGGACAATCTTATCGAAGGCTTTGACCCCGACGCTCACCCCGACGCCATGACCAAGGAAGAGATGTTCGAGTATATCGAAAGCCATAAGATACCATGCCCCAAATGCGGCAAGTCAAATTATACCGGAATACGCGAATTCAACCTGATGTTCCAGACATACAGGGGCGTTACCGCCGACAGTAAGAGCGTTATCTACCTCCGCCCCGAAAACGCCCAAGGGGAATACGTAAACTTCCTTAACGTACAGCGCACAATGAGAGCCAAGTTGCCTTTCTCCATAGGACAGATAGGAAAGGCTTTCAGAAACGAAATAACTCCCGGAAACTTCACCTTCCGTACCATCGAGTTTGAACAGATGGAGTTTCAGACCTTCTGTAAGGAGGGACAGGACGGCGAGCTGTACGATTTCTTCAAACAGTTCGGCAAGCAATTCTATATGGATCTGGGCATTCCCGAAGAACACCTGCGTTATCACGATCATGAAAAGCTTGCCCATTATGCAAAGGCGGCCTGCGATATAGAATTTCTCTTCCCCTTCGGCTGGGGCGAAATAAACGGCACTCACAACCGCACCGACTTCGACCTGACCAGACATCAGGAATACAGCGGACAAAAGATAGAATATCTCGACCCCGAAACCAACGAAAAGTTTATCCCATATATCATAGAATCCACCTATGGATTGGACAGAACGGTGCTTGCTCTTATCTGCGAGGCATACGATGAAGAGGTTATCGACGCGGAAAAGAACGACACCAGAGTCGTGCTTCACTTTGATCCCTCAATCGCCCCCATAAAGGCGGCGGTTCTGCCTCTTTCAAAGAAGCTTGCCGACGGCGCGCTGGAAATACACGACGAGCTTGCCAAGTACTTTATGGTAGACTATGACGAAACCGGCTCTATAGGTAAGCGCTACCGCCGACAGGATGAAATAGGAACTCCCTTCTGTATTACCTACGATTTTGACAGCGTGGAGGATAAATGCGTTACGGTAAGAGAAAGAGACAGCATGGAACAGGAGAGAATCCCCGTGGCTGAGCTTAAAAAGTATATTGAGGAAAGAGTTCGGGCAAAATAACCGCTTGATTAAAATTGGTATAAAAATATAAAAAATGCGGTTCCGCCAAAAACGGAACCGCATTTTTTTATAAGTTTTTCATATACTCATGCATTTTTTCGATCAAAATACCGATCTGAGGCTTTGAGAACTGTTCGTCCGCACCTACGGATTTACCCTTTATGCGCATTTTATCGTTAATAAGGGAACTGAAAAGAAATACGGGAATATTTTTCATAACGGGATCGTCCTTTATGCGCTTTGTAAGGTGATGACCGTCCATCTGCGGCATCTCAATATCCGAAATGAGAAGAGCTACCTCGTCGCGTATGTTGTCTCCGAGATTCTTGTAGCCCTCTATGTAATCGAGCGCGTCCTTGCCGTTGGTAAAGGAAATAACATTTTTAAATCCCGCCGTGTGAAGCGAATCCATTATCATTTTATTGAGCAGCGCACTGTCTTCCGCAATAACCACATGACCTTCAAAGTTAACGTCTTCATGCTTTGAAAGCTTTTCAAGACCCGCTGTGTCAAGACCCGCCGAGCGGTTGATATCCGCCACTATCTTTTCAAAGTCAAGCACTAATATCATACCGTCGTCCAGCTTCGCCACGCCCGTTATAAGACCAAGATTCTCGCTCTGCGCCACTGACGGGGGCTTTTCGATGCTGGTCCAGCTAAGCTTTACGATACCGTTAACGGAAGTAACGTGAAATGCAACGTGCATACTGTTGAATTCGCAAATAATCAGCATACCGTCATTATTTTCGGGCTTGGGCGAATCGAGCACTTTATGAAGGTCTACCACTGTAATAAGGATGTCACGGGGCATAAAAATACCCTCCACAGCGTCAGGCGCACCCGGCATCGGCGTTACCTGAGAGTAGTTTGCCATTTCGCTGACTTTGGCGATATTTATGCCAAAGCATTTGTTTCCTACATGAAATTTTAAAAGCTCCAATTCATTGGTGCCGCTTTCAAGTAAAATGCCTGTCTCCATAGACATTCCCTCCGATTTTTTTAATATATGTTTAGTATACAACATTTTAGAAGAAATTGCAAGGTTTTTTGTTAAATTCGGAGTAAATTTTAAATTAAATTTTTTCCTCTTGACAAACGCCGCGACGCCGTGTTATAATTTAAGCGTAAAATAAAGGGAGTAGCTTGCGCGGCCGATTGTATTGCTTCCCAATAAAACGGTTTGCGTTTACCTTGCCGTCAGTACGGTTCTGAAAAACCCGGCTTTGTATGTAAAAAGCGAGACTTTGTTGCGATTTAATAAAATTGCAGCATAGTTGTCGCTTTTTTTGTTTGCCCCGAAAAAGCGCGGCGCTGCAAAATCCGAAAGCGGAGGAACAATACAATGGAACTGTTTATCTCTTTTGTACTGCTGGCGCTGGGCTTTGTCATGTTGGTAAAGGGAGCGGATTTTTTTGTGGACGGCGCCTCTTCCATAGCGGGCGGATTGGGCATCCCTCAGCTTGTTATAGGCCTCACCGTGGTGGCGATGGGGACAAGCGCCCCCGAAGCCGCCGTAAGCCTCACCGCCGCCATTAAGGGAAACGCCGACATTACGTTGGGCAACATAGTGGGCAGCAATATATTAAACGTGCTGATAATTTTAGGTCTTACCGCCGTTATTGCTCCCATAACCGTGACAAAAACGGCGGCGCGGGTCGATCTGCCATTTATGACGTTTATCACGCTTTTGCTGCTTTTGTTAGGCGCGGACGGAACGGTAGGACATATAGACGGTATAATATTCTCTGCGGTGTTCGTCTTTTATCTTACATATCTGTTTATTACGGCTAAAAAAGGAAAAATTGCCGATAATACCAATGTAAAGAAGCATAAGCTGTGGCAGTCTGCGCTGAAAACCCTTATCGGCTTAGCCCTGATAATTTTCGGGAGCGACTTTGCCGTGGACGCGGCAACCGCAATCGCAAAAACTTTCGGAATGAGCGAGCGGTTTATCGGGCTTACGATTGTCGCCTTGGGTACGTCGCTGCCCGAATTGTTCACCTCCGTATCGGCAGCGAGAAAGGGGAACGCCGACATAGCCGTAGGAAATATCATCGGGAGCAATATCTTCAACATTCTCTTTGTGGTGGGCGTTTCCGCTTTAATCGTGCCGGTACCCTTTTCGTCGGAATTTATTGCCGATACTATTATCGCCGCCGCGGCGGGAGCGCTTCTGCTGATTTGCCATATGGCGGGGAAGGGGAAAATAAAACGCTCCGGCGGCGCCCTCATGCTGATAAGCTACGCCGCCTATTTCGGATTTCTTTGTTTAAGATAATATTCCCGTTTGCTATAAAGAGGAAAGGAAAACATAAAAATGGACATTTTTGATTTGCTTACAATGATCGGCGGCTTAAGCCTGTTTCTTTTCGGTATGAATATAATGGGACAGGCTCTGGAGCGAAGAGCTGGGGAGGGTTTCCGCACCCTTCTGGGAAAATTTACCACCGGGAAGCTTAAGGGAATACTTACGGGGCTTGGAGTTACCGCCGTGATT
>CAJUMS010000171.1 GCA_910587465.1 uncultured Oscillospiraceae bacterium | reverse complement strand
GCCGGAACTTTCTGGACAAGTTGCTGAACGAAAATCTCATTACCGAGGCGCAGCGCAGAAAAATCGAAAACGCCGTTATAAAGCGGCTCGCGGAGGTTTGAACCCCCCGTCCGCTTTTGTCGGTTATGATACAATTCGCCGCGGATATTTCGGTGACATTGGTAATAGATAAAACCGATTTTTTTCGGTATGATGTGTTACGAAAGGAAGTGATGAAATGGCTGAAATCACGATAATACCCGCAAAAAACCATACTGACGAGATCGTCAGAACCGCCGCCTACGCCCGAGTATCGAGCGACAGCGAGGATCAGCTAAACTCATTCGCGGCACAGATTCGCTACTACACCGAGCTGCTTCAAAACAGCACAAATACGGTATTCGTGGATATGTACGCGGACGAAGGCATAAGCGGAACATCAACGGCAAAGCGAACCGAGTTCCAACGGCTGATGAGTGACTGCCGCAAAGGAAAGATCGATCGGATACTCACGAAATCCATATCGAGGTTCGCCCGAAACACCAAAGACAGTCTCGAGGCGGTGCGCGAGCTGAAAACGCTCGGCATATCGGTGTACTTCGAAAAAGAAAATATCGATACGGGCGAAATCAGTTCTGAAATGATGCTGGCGTTATACAGCCAGTTCGCTCAAGAGGAATCAATGTCGATCTCGCGCAACTGCCGATTGGGAATAAAAAAGCGCATGGCGGACGGCACCTATAAAAATCCCTCCGCCCCGTTCGGTTATGATTATGTCAATGGTGAGCTGCGGGTCAACTCTGAAAAATCCGAAATCGTAAAGCAGATATTCAATTGGTATGTGAGCGGGATCGGCATGAATGAGATCGCAATGCGGCTGAACGCGCAGGGCGTTCGCGACGAGGTCTGGCGGCACGGCACGATCCGCTGCATACTGACAAACGAGCGATACATCGGCGACAAGCTGCTGCAAAAGCGGTTCACCACCGATACACTTCCGTTCAGGACTGCCATAAATCATGGCGAAAGGGAGCAGTATTACATCTGCGGAACGCACGAGCCGATCATTGAAAAATCGGTTTTCGAGACGGCTCAGAAGATTTTTTCCTCACGGGAAAAGCCAAGCGGATACGAGGTGGGCAGTAGCCCGTTCAGGAGAAAAATCTATTGCGGGAACTGCGGAAATGCGTTCAGACTTAAATCGCGTAAAGACTGTGTACGCTGGGTTTGCAGAAATCACGACCGCTCCGCCGCAAACTGCAATATCCGGCAAATTCGTGAGGATGAGTTCCGCGCGGCGTTCATGAGATTATGGAACAAGCTCCAAGCGCATTACAAAGCGATACTCGCACCAATGCTTCGACAGCTTGAAACGCTCTCCGAAAGGGAAAAATCGGGCAACACGCAGCTTGCGGCGCTCCGTAAGGAGATAGCGGAAATAAAGCAGCAAATCCATATGATGACCGTGCTGAACTCGCAAGGCACACTCGATGGAGCATACTTCAAGGAACGCATTCAAGAACTCGACCGCAAACTGCTCACAGCACAGAAGCAGCTTCACGCCAATCTTGACGATAAGGACGGCGAAAGGCTTGACGAGTTGCGGAAATTGATCGGAATATTCGAGAGAGCCGAACCGATCACCGAGTTTGATGAAATCAAGTTCGGACAGGTCGTTGAAAGAATCACGGTGCTGTCGGAATCGGAAATTCGGTTTAACTTGATTGGCGGAATCGGCTTTATAGAACAGATCGAGAGGTAAGGAAATGCTGAAAAACAGAAACATACCGTTCGGATATTGCATGGTGAACGGAAAACACGCGCTGAACGCTCCCGAAGCGGAAACGGTTCGGAAAATATTTGATGATTACATAGGCGGAAAATCGCTGAGATCAATCGCCGTGGAAATGGAGATTCCGTATAATGTCGGTAAAAATAAATGGAATATAAACATGGTCTGTCGCGTTCTTGAAAACCGAAAATATATCGGTGAGAACGCTTATCCGCAGATTATATCGGAAAGCGACTTTAGGCTGGCGGCACAAATCAAATCGGGACGCAATACTTATCGCAAACCCGTTTCGCAGAACGAGCCACGGCAACCCGAAATCTCAATAATGGAATATGAGCCGACCGAAGAAATTCAGCGTATGACCAATGAAATCAATCGGCTGATCAATTCGGAAAACCCCGACAAGGAAAAGGTTGAAGCACTTATAATAAAATGCACTCAATTAAAATATGCGGCAATAAACGAGGTGAGGACATGATAACGACAACGATCACACCAAGCGATATGCGGATAGTGGTGATACCCGCAAAGCCCCGAGAGGAAATCCGACAGATGTCAAAATTGCTGAAAGTGGCAGCGTACTGCCGCGTCAGCACCGACGATAAAGAGCAGAAAACCAGTTATGAAGCGCAAATCCAATACTACACCAACAAAATCAATAAGAACCCGGATTGGCAGATGGCGGGTATTTTTGCGGACGAGGGCATTACGGGTACCCAAGCCAAAAAGCGCCCCGAGTTCCTTAAAATGATACGGCTCTGCCGACAACGGAAAATCGATATTATTCTCACGAAATCCCTCTCCCGCTTCGCGCGGAATACCGTCGACAGTCTCAAATACATACGCGAGCTGAAAGAACTCGGAATCGCGGTCATCTCCGAAAAGGAGAATATAAATACTTTGACCGCAGAGAGCGAAATGCTGATTACGATCATGTCGTGCTTCGCTCAAGCAGAGTCGGAGTCCATCAGCAAAAACGTATCCTGGGGAGTGCGGCAGAGTTTTAAAAACGGCAACGTGCCGATCAAATATAAGACATTGCTCGGATATAAAAAGGGGGCGGACGGACTGCCCGAAATCGTACCCGAGGAAGCGGAGATAGTGCGGCTGATATACCGCAGTTATCTTGACGGGATGAGCCTCAAGCAGATCGCTGATACGCTTAACTCCCGAGGGCTGAGAACAAAGCATAAGAACGCCGCATGGCAAATCGAGATCGTCAAGAGTATTCTCGCAAACGAGAAATATTCGGGCGACGCGCTTCTCCAAAAAACGTATGTGACCGACTGTATCACCAAGAAAACTCGAAAGAACAACGGAGAGCTTCCGATGTACCTTGTGAAGAACCACCACGAGCCAATTATATCCCGCGCCGACTTCAATCGGGTACAGGAAGAAATGGCGCGGCGGTCGGCAAAGCGGGTGATTGCGGATAAGCTCACCAAGACTGAGCAAGGAAAATACAGCGCCAAGTACGCGCTGTCCGAGCTGCTCATCTGCGGCGAATGCGGGGAGCATTACCGTCGAGTTACTTGGACGGCAAAGGGCTTCAAGGAAATCAAGTGGCGCTGTGTAAGTCGAATTCAATATGGCAAGAAAAAATGCCACAGCTCGCCGACTGTCGATGAACAGGCGCTTCACAGAGCAATCGTGAGCGCGGTCAACGAATTCTGCACGGTCAAGGACGATGTGGCGAAGGCGCTTCGCGAGAGCATAACCGAAGTGCTTGACCCGACTCAAAACGGCAGCGTTCAAGCGGCGCAGCAGCGGATCGACGAGCTTGCGCGGAATATGGACGAGCTGATACGGCTTGCGACCGTACCCGAAACGGCGGAGAGTGCCATGTCTGATATCGCAAAATTCAGCGAGGAAATGAAAGCGCTCCGAGAGTTCATAGAAACCGAAAAGGCGAAACAGGCGGCGGCACAGCATGGTTCGAATGATGTTGTATAATAAAACTTGACACCAAATTCTCAAAGAAGTATAATGCAA
>CAJUMS010000170.1 GCA_910587465.1 uncultured Oscillospiraceae bacterium | reverse complement strand
TATTACCGGGAGAAGGTGGATTTTGTCTATAGGATGATTAGATATTAGTATAAAACCGGATTTTTTTCGGTATAATGTGTCGTAGAAAGGAGCTGATAGGATGGCTGAAATAACAATAATTCCGGCGAAAGAACGGTCGGCGGAAATCGTCAGAACCGCTGCCTACGCTCGAGTATCTAGCGACAGCCAAGATCAATTAAACTCATTCGCGGCACAGATACGCTATTACACCGAGCTGCTCAAGAACAGCACCGACACGGTGTTCGTGGATATGTACGCGGACGAGGGAATCTCCGGCACGTCAGCGGCAAAGCGCCCCGAGTTCCAAAGGCTGATGAGCGACTGCCGAAAAGGAAGGATCGACAGAATACTCGTCAAATCAATATCGAGGTTCGCGCGAAATACCAAAGACAGCCTTGAGGCGGTTCGAGAACTGAAAACGCTCGGCATATCGGTTTATTTCGAAAAGGAAAATATAGATACGAGCGAGGTCAGCTCGGAAATGATGTTGGCAATATACAGCCAGTTCGCGCAGGAAGAGTCGATGTCAATCTCACGAAATTGCAGGATGGGCGTACATAAGCGGATGATGGACGGCACTTATAAAACCGCGTCAACCCCGTTCGGATATGATTATGTAGACGGGAAATTAAAAATAAATCCCGAAAAGGCTAAAATCGTCAAGCAGATTTTTACATGGTACGTCAGCGGGATCGGAATGAATGAGATCGCAATGCGGCTGAATAAGCTCAAAGTTCGTGAGGAAATATGGCGTCGCGGTACAATTCATTGTATAATTACAAATGAAAAATACATTGGTGACACACTTCTGCAAAAGACTTTTATGACGGATACACTGCCCTACAAGGGAGTAGTAAATCGCGGCGAAAAGGAACAATATTACGTTAGCGGAACACATGAGTCTATCATAGAAAAATCAGTTTTCGATAACGCCCAAAAAGTCCTAGCTGAAAGGGATAAGTCGAGTGGAACAGTGGTGGAACACTCCCCATTCCACTCAAAGATAATATGCGGCAATTGCGGAAGCACGTTCAGACGAAAGGATAGAAAAACCTATGTGTGTTGGGTGTGCCGAAAACATGATGGATCGGCTGAAAACTGCACTGTTCGACAGATACGAGAAGATGAATTCCGCATGGCGTTTATAAGATTATGGAACAAACTCCAGGCGCATTACAAAGCGATCCTTGCGCCAATGTTCCGTCAACTTGAAACACTCTCCGAAAGGGAAAAATCGGTTAACACACAGCTTGCGACGCTCCGAAAAGAAATAGCAGAGATCAAACAGCAAATCCATATGATGACCGTGCTGAACTTGCAGGGAACATTGGACAGCGCGTACTTCAAGGAGCGCACCCAAGAACTAGACCGCCGACTACTCACTACGCAGAAACAGCTTCACGCCAGCCTTGATGATGAGGAATACGAAAGGCTCGACGAACTGCGGAAGCTGATCGGAATATTCGATAAAGCCGAGCCTATAACCGAATTCGATGAGATAAAATTCGGACAGATTGTAAATAAAATTATGGTGCTGTCGGAAACGGAAATACGCTTTGACTTGATTGGCGGGATAGGCTTTACAGAGCGGGTCGCGAGGTGAGAAAATGCTGAAGAACAGAAACATACCGTTCGGGTACTGCATGGTGAATGGAAAATACGTGCTCAACGAACCCGAAGCGGAAGCGGTACGTAAAATTTTTGAGGAATACATAAACGGGAAGTCGCTAAAAACGATTGCTGCTGAAATGTGTATACCATACAATTCCGGCAAGACGGGGTGGAATAAAAATATGGTCTGCCGAGTGATCGAAAACGTGAAATACATTGGCGGCGGTGGGTTTCCTAAAATAATATCCAATGAAGATTTTGAGCGTGCCGCCAAAATAAAAGCGGAACGCAATACATATCGCAAACCTACTCCTAAAACGGATTTTCAGCCGGTTCAAAGCACGGTTTACAGGTATGAACCGACCGAAGAAATACAACGAATGACCAACGAAATAAATCGACTGCTTGATTCTGAAAGTACAGATAAAAGTACGGTTGAAAAACTTATAATAGAACTTGCTCAATTAAAATATTCGATGATAAAGGAAGTGAGAACATGACCGAAATAATCGCTCCAATCAAGCAAAAAATAATTGTAATTCCCGCGAAATCGCGCGATGAAATTCAGCGTACAACGCGCTTGAAAGTAGCAGCCTACTGCCGCGTCAGCACTGACCAAGAGGAACAGGAAAGCAGCTACGAAGCGCAGATAAGTTACTACACCGAGAAGATAAAAAATAACGCTGAATGGACTCTTGCCGGAATTTTTGCGGACGAAGGCATAACCGGAACCCAAGCGAAGAAGCGCCCCGAATTTCTCAAAATGATACGGCTTTGCAGACAGCGGAAAATAGATCTGATCCTCACGAAATCACTCTCACGATTCGCGCGGAATACGGTCGACAGCTTGAATTACATACGTGAGCTGAAAGCGCTCGGAATCGCGGTCGCCTTCGAAAAGGAAAACCTCAACACCCTTGAAACCGACACCGAAATGATGTTGACGATTATGTCGTGCTTCGCCCAAGCCGAGTCCGAATCAATCAGCAAGAACGTATCATGGGGAATTCGGCAGAGCTTCAAAAACGGCAATGTGCCAATGCAGTATGCGCGGCTGCTTGGTTACCGAAAAGGTGATGATAACAAGCCCGAAATAGTTCCCGAGGAAGCGGAGATAGTCAAGGAAATATACCAACTCTACCTTGACGGAATGAGTTTAAATATGATCGTTGACAGGCTGAACGAAAAAGGCTTGACGACGAAAGGCAGCAATTCGCCGTATCGAAAAGAGGTCGTTCAGCGAATACTTACAAACGAAAAATATACAGGCGACGCGCTTCTGCAAAAAACATATGTGACGGACTGCATTACCAAGAAAACCCGCAAAAACAACGGCGAACTGCCAATGTATCTGGTCAAAAATCACCATGAGCCAATCATCTCACGTGCCGATTTTAATCGGGTGCAGGAAGAAATGGCACGGCGGTTGGCGAAACGTTCGATAGCTGACAGACTCACTAAGACCGAGCAAGGCAAATACAGTGCAAAATACGCGCTGTCCGAACTGCTGATATGCGGCGAGTGCGGTTCGCATTACCGTCGAGTAACATGGACTGCTAAAGGCTTCAAGGAAATAAAATGGAGGTGCATAAGCAGAATTCAATACGGCAAGAAGAAATGCCACAGTTCTCCGACCGTGGACGAACAGCCGCTTCACAAAGCGATTGTGAGCGCAATAAACGAGTTTTGTGAGGTCAAGGACGATGTTGCAACGGCGCTCCGCGAAAGCATAACCGAGGTGCTTGATCCTAACCTTAACGGTAGCGTTCAGGCGGCACAGCAGCGGATCGACGAACTGGCGCAGAACATTGACGGACTGATAAAGCTGGCGACCGTACCCGAAACAGCGCAAAACGCGATGTCGGATATCGAGAAATTCAGCGAGGAAATGAAAACGCTGCGGGAGTTCATCGAAACCGAAAAGGCGAAACAGATAACCGCTCAAAGGGGTTCTGCCGAGCTTGACGCGATTCTGGAACGGATTGAACAAGAGGATTTCATCTTGACCGAATACGATGATGTTGTGGTACGACAACTTATAGAAAAGGTCACGGTCGAAAGCAAAGACACCATAATGGTCATATTCTGATTTTGTCAATATAACTTTACACAATTTTCTCAAAAAAAACGAGTTTTT
>CAJUMS010000169.1 GCA_910587465.1 uncultured Oscillospiraceae bacterium | reverse complement strand
GTTTTATGCGGCTCAATTTTTGACAAGAGATCTATGGGGTACTCATCTGTATCCTCACCTATATCGGTACCTCGTGAAACACGGAGTACCGATTTTGAAAAGTAGCGTAATCCGACCTTTTAGTAACTCGGGGGTAAATCGCCCCTGAGTCCGAACTAGCCAATTCTGTCAAAACGGCAGTTTTGAAGGAGTGTCCGTTTTGGACACTCCTACCCGCCCTATTTTAGGGCGGGTGCTGTTTTCTTTGTTTACTGCGACTCAATTTTTGAACGCACTCAATAACGATATATTATCGAATTTCAAGGCTGAACGATTCGTTCACCGTTTTCAATCGTTCTTTCTCTGCCTTGATGTCAGCTTTAACCTGCGCTATCATTGCAGCAAGTTTTTCCTCGCATTCCTCTCTCGTCTTAGCATAGATATTGTGAGCTTCCCGCTTTCCATAGGCGTTTCTCGGACTATACCTGCCCTCAAAGAGGTGGTCGTTTATCATCGTCACGCAGCCCGTTCCGGATTTGCGCACCTTTGGCTTGTACGGCTCGAAATCGGGCGGGATGGTATCTACCCTTGACCGTTCCTCAACCGTTGGAATTTCGGCTTCTGTGCCGCCAATCTGGCGGTCTATCTTCGCTGCTGCTTGTCGCTGCATTGTGTCTGTTATATGACTGTAAATATCAATCGTCGTCGCGGAAGAAACATGCCCTATTGTCGTAGAGAGCGTTTTCACGTCCATTCCGTTTTCAAGAGCCATGGTCGCGAATGTGTGGCGTAGGTCATGAAATCTTACCTTTGGACAGCCCGCACGTTCCAACATTATTTGAAGTCGCTTACGGACTGCTGACGGATTTTTTGTTTTCGTATTATCCAGTGGCGATGGGAAAATCCATTCGGAGTCCACGGTTTTCTTATATTCCGACAATATTTGAAGAAGTGATAGCGGCAGTATTATCGTCCGTATTGACGCTTTGGTTTTGGGTTCGGAGATTATCTGCTCTCCGTTGAACACATTGACCTGTCGTTCTATCCGAAGTTCTCCCGTTTTGAAGTTAAGGTCGCTCCATTTTAAAGCGAGTATCTCCCCGCGCCGCATTCCCGTGCCTAATTCGAGTAGAAATAATTCGTAATACCCTTCTTCTTTCGCTCTGTTTAGAAATCTGATGACTTCGCTTTGTGTAAGTATTTTCATTTCACGGGATTTCTTGGGTGGAAGCTTACAGCCAATAGCGGGATTGGTTCTGATTAAACCCTCTTGTACTGCCTTTTCTAATGCCGAACGACAGTTCGCATGAATTGCTCTTATCACTCGATCAGATAATCCTGTGCCGTATGCTTCTACCCTTATTCTCCGACCACCGGATTTTGTTCGCGCGTAGAACTGCTGTAAGTCGGATTGAGTTAACTTGTTTAGCGGTATTGATCCAATTTCGGGTATGATGTGGCTGTAAATTCTGCTCTCATATTCAAGCTGCGTTGTTAGGCGAATCGTGTGTTTGCAATAGGTTTGGTACCAGAAATCAATCCACTCTCCGAATGGCATTTCAGAATTTATTTTCTCGGTCGGCTTACCATATTTCTCCTTGAGGGTTTCAAGTTTTTCAGCACACTCGGTCTTGGTTTTTGCGGTAACATTTTTCGTAATAGGAAGTCCTTTGTCATCATATCCGATAACAATTCTGCCCTCCCATCTTCCGTCTTTGCGTAATCTCAGAGTACCCTCTCCTTGTTTTCGTCGTTTAGCCATTCTTCATTCCCCCTATTATGTCATCCATGAAGTTGCCAACTATCTTTGCAGCGTTCTTTTGCATATCCGTTGTGACATGAGTATACGTGTCAAGCGTGAAGCTTGCATTCGTATGTCCTAAAATTCCCGACAAAGTTTTCGCGTCAACTCCGCCCGCTATCGCGTGGGTCGCGAATGTGTGGCGAAGATCATGGAAACGTATCAGCGGCAGTCCTGCCTTTTTGAGAAGCACTTTCAAGTGTGTATATGCACTTTGCGGATTAAGCGGTTCTTCGGGGCGGTAGAAGTTTGGAAATATCCAATTGCCAACTGAATTTTCTTTTCGTTTCAAGAGTAATTCTATTGTGCTTGGCGGCAGTAATATTTCTCGCATACCCATTTCGGTTTTGGTTTCGCCTACCGGAAGAACTCCGTTTTTTATTCTGCCTACGCTGCGGCGTATTTTGAGTTTACCGTTCCGCTCGTCGAAATCCTCCCAGCGAAGTTTGCATATCTCACCTCGGCGCAGTCCTGTTGTGAGTTCTGTGTAGAAGAAATCGTACCACCGTTCATCGGATTTTATGATCTCCATAAATCTCTCGAGCTGCTCGTCATTCAAGATTTGCTTGGCGGGATAATTATTTTTCGGAATGGTAGTTCCGTTGGTCGGATTGTTTACAGCTAATCGCTGTCGTACCGCTGTTTCAAGTGCTTCGTGAAGCAGCATATGGATTTTTCTAACCATGCTGTCAGCAAGTTCTGTGCCATGCTCCTTGTCCACATGAACGCGCCCGTTTTTCTTTACCGCATTATAGAATTTCTGAATCTCATTTGTGGTAAGAGTTGACAGCGGACGATTTCCCAGATAAGGTTTTATCTGATGTTCGATCAGCGACTTATACGCTGACAGCGTTCCCTCTCTTATTGTGAAGATCATAAATTCGATGATCCACTTGTCAAGCCACTCTCCGAGTGTCATGTTGCAATCTTCACTCAAATCAGCGTCGCGGTACATTTCGATCTTGTCATGTAGCTTTTGGGTAAGTTCCGATTGAGTTTTGGCAAGGACATATCTGTATATCGGCTCGCCGTTGTTCTTATGACCAACTACGATCCGTCCCTCCCAGCGCCCGTCGTAGCGCTTGCGAACCATTCCGTCGCCTGATGGTCTGCGTTTTGCCATAACAGCACCTCCTTTGTAACCACACATCATACCACATTTTTTCGAACAAATCCAGTACTCACATCGACAAATTTTGGTCGTCGTTTTTGACACCTTTGACAGAATGATCTGTTTTGATTCCAAGAGCTCGCTTCTTCTGTTCGATTTTGAATTTTAGCTTGGAATCAATTTGATTGTTTAAGCGCGACTGCTTTTTCTGGTACGAATCACTTATCATGCTGCCGAGCAGCTTTATCCATAAGGTCACCGTATTGGTTACCCTTGAATTATAGGATACGACATCGGGATTGCTGTCCAATTCGAGAACAGCTTTTATAATAGCGTTCTTTATGCTGCGAAATTCCTTGTTGTCCTCAAGCGGAATATCCGGATCGGGCTTGTCATGGTAGATAGATAATTTCTGCCGATTGATATTATTCCACTCCGCATAAAAGTCCGCTATACGCTTGTCTTTCGCAAGCTCCCTCACGATTGCGTCAACCGTATTTTTGATATCTTTTTGTAGATATCCATACAGTTTTTTGCCCTTGTGCTTTTTGAGTTGCTTGGAGAGCTGCAAGATAAGGAAAAACATATTTTCACTGCACGGGGCAGATTCGGATGAGCGTCGGAGCAGTTCTTCGATTTTTTGATTTGCTGCCGCCTTTACCTCATTTCTCATTTGAGTTTGGAGTGTAAAGAGATGATACATTTCATTGCGGAAAATATCATTCGCGAATATGCTGTGCAAACTGTCGATGCCTTTTTTCGTAAGATATCCAAGCTTGATATTTTCCGAATATACCACGAGATGAATATGTGGGTGGTGCGTAGTGTTATGGAATGCTGCATACCATTTCATTTCCGAGATTGGTATCTTATGAGCCTCGGCAATTTGCATAGCATTTCTACGGACAAGTTCTCTC
>CAJUMS010000168.1 GCA_910587465.1 uncultured Oscillospiraceae bacterium | reverse complement strand
GTGCGCTGCGCAACAATTCAAGGCGTTATATGGGACTGCTCGGTCCCGATACGGGATTTGATGCTATTGAGGATCAGACCTTTGCCAAGAAGCTGTCTATGTTGCTTGATACTCTCGACAGCACCGACGAATTACCCAAGACTATTCTGTATTGCCTAAACCCGCGCGATAATGAAGTCCTCGCGACGATTATGAACTGTTTCCAGCAGAGTGGTATCGTCGGCAAGATGCAGTTTGGCTCCGCATGGTGGTTCAATGATCAGAAGGACGGCATGGAGCGGCAGCTTACGGCGCTTTCGCAGCTCGGACTTGTCAGCAAGTTTGTCGGGATGCTCACCGACAGCCGCAGTTTCCTGTCCTACACTCGTCACGAATATTTCAGACGCATACTCTGCAATATGTTCGGAACGCTTATCGAAGAAGGCGAGTACCCCAATGATGTAGAATTTGTCGGCGAGATAGTCCGCGACGTTTGCTACAACAACGCCGTCAAGTATTTCAGCAAGTGAACGATTGACGATTTTGGATCGACTTTAGAGATGCCCTTTAAATTATTGCCAATAGACCTCCTCGTAAACTGGAGAAGTACCGTATGACGCAGCAATTTTGTCGTAAGGCGAAGCACATTTTCCGCAGTAATGCTGTATGTATTTCAAGGAAGATGGGCAAAGCCTTACGGCAAAAGGGCAAGTTAGACGGTGCTTCGTAAGTTTCCGAGGAGGTCTATTGTGTGGATCGTTGTGGTACGGTATGTATTGAGAGGAAAGGTTTTACTTAAATGAAGCGTATAATTGCGTTTTTACTGACAACATCTGTGTTATTTTGTACGGGCTGCTCAAAAAAGAGTGGCAACAGAAGAACCGAGGAGGTAATTTCGGCAGGTTATGATATGTACCGCGTGTTTGACACAGGGAGCAGTATTGTATATCCGGATTACTACGGGGGAAGATTTTTCAGCGAGGACGGCAAGAAGCTGTTTATCTATGTTACGTCGGCATATGATTCCGAACTGGATTTCTTGACCGAAAAATACGACTGTGTTGAATTTATTGAAGTTGAGCACGGTATGAACGAGCTTGAGTCATTATTGTATCAATACAAAGCGGAAATTGAGAATAGTTTTTCGGAAATAGATTATGTTCAGACAGTAACGGATGAGGATAACAATTGTATTACCGTTCAATTACATTCGGAAATCCTCGAAAACGATGATATTATGGACAGACTAAGAGATCATTTCAAGGGTCGCCCCGTTAAATTCGGTCATCTGCCTTATTCCGTTGCTTTATAATCAGTTGTATTGTACGCATCCAAAGAAATATTTTAACGGTTGCCTCCAACGCTCTCTCAACAATTCTTTTTTCTTTTTTTGAGTTGAGCGTAGATTATAGAAAGGAAGATATGGTGTTTATCATATCTACAGGATTGTTATGAAGAAAATTTTTTTTTATTGCGATATGTATGCTGCTTGGCATATGTATAAATTTATCGGCATCGGCTGCGCCGTTTATACCTTCGCAGACTGATGAGCAAGCAATTATGGCTCAGTTGCTTGAAAAGTCAAACATACAGAGAGAAGCTGTTGCCGCAAATGCCTTTTTTGAGAGCAATTTGCGTGTTGATGGTGAAGGAGAATTAGTTTACCCCAAGTCATTTGCCGGTGATTATATTGATAATGAGGGAAACCTTATTATTCAAATTTCCTCGGATGATTTTTCCGAGTATCAATATCTTCGGGATAAGTTCTCGTGTGTGAAATTTAACAGGGTTAAGTATTCTAAAGAATATTTGAGAAATATTCTTGACGAGTATTTGGATACATGTATTGATAATGGTGAGACGCTTTATAGGGCGTATGTTGATGTGGAGTTAAACCGAGCTGTTATTGAGGCTGATGAGCACACCTTTTCGCACAAATTGACAAACGATGAAAATTCTCCGTTTTTATTTAAAATTGGATCACCGATCTATGCTTTATCATCATTAGAAACAAATCCGGAATCAGCAACAAGTTCGATATCAGTGACTAGTGGTGACCTTTTGACTAACAAAAAGTCATTTTTTGGTCAAAGGCTATTCTCAGCGGGCATAGGTATGATCAATTCCGCAGGGAAAGACATAATTATCTCCTGTGGGCATGGGAAGGAAGTTAATGACAAAATATACTTTGGCAACACTTACATTGGCGATGTCACACGTGTTTCATTCTCTGATGGTGCACTGGGTGATTACAGCGTAATAACGTTAAACGCCAATGCTTCTTCTACCTATAACCTATACGGTATTGATAGCAACTCCGAAACAAATACTTATACCATAAGCCAAAACAAGGGCGTATACGCTCCGATAAAAGGCGAATATGTATTCAAATGCACAAAAAACAGCGGTGTTGCTGCCTTTAAAGTGGAGACTGTTGATGTGGATGTTTTCGTGTATTCAAATAGTGATATGTCGGAAACGGTAGAAATTAAAGGACAAACTGCTGCAGGGTTAATGGACGCACAGTTTATGGGTATATCGGGTGAGACTGTAAAACCAGGCGACAGTGGCAGCGGTATTTTCAGCCATAGCTTCAGTGGAGACTACTTTAGTGGTATTATATCTTCATATGATGATTCTAAATGTACTTTATACTACACGCCCGCATCAAGAGTACTATCGTTTGGTAATATAAAGACAAAAAAATGAGCATAATGAGCACTTGTACTAATTCCTAAACTATGTGTAGACATCTTTGCGAGGCTCTTACAAAGCGTATCGAGTTCTTTGACAGTGTTGGCTGCGTATGCTCCGATCACGCTCTGGACGTTGTAATGTTCGCGCCAGCGGATAGGGATCAGGTTGACAAGATCGTCAAGAAGGCTCTCGGCGGCGACGATCTGACGGCGCTTGAGGTCGAGCAGTACAAGGACTATGTTCTCGTTCATCTCGGTAAGCAGTACGCGCGTCTGCACTGGGTACAGCAGTATCATATCGGTGCGCTGCGCAACAATTCAAGGCGTTATATGGGACTGCTCGGTCCCGATACGGGCTTTGACGCTATTGAGGATCAGACCTTCGCGAAGAAGCTGTCTATGCTGCTTGATACTCTCGACAGCACTGACGAGCTTCCAAAGACCATTCTGTACTGCCTGAACCCGCGCGACAACGAAGTCCTCGCGACGATCATGAACTGTTTCCAACAGAGCGGTATCGTCGGCAAGATGCAGTTTGGCTCGACATGGTGGTTCAACGATCAGAAGGACGGCATGGAGAAGCAGCTCACGGCGCTCTCGCAGCTCGGACTTGTCAGCAAGTTTGTCGGGATGCTCACCGACAGCCGCAGTTTCCTGTCCTACACTCGTCACGAATATTTCAGACGCATACTCTGCAATATGTTCGGAACGCTTATCGAAGAAGGCGAGTACCCCAATGATGTAGAATTTGTCGGCGAGATAGTTAAGGACGTTTGTTATAACAATGCAATAAAATATTTTTCCAAGTAAACTGAAAAACACACCGCCGCAGGTTATCTCATGCGGCGGTGTGCTTTTACTATCGCTGTGCATGCTTGTAGCATTTAAGATTTCACTTTTTGTAAGATCATTACTAATTAATATATCAATAGCATTATCACACAAAACAACTTTTTATCCAAATCCATTTACATTTAATTTTTTTACCATTTATGCTAAAAAATATTCCTCCCACCTTTTTAATAATTGAACCTGATCATATAAAGGTATCGGTCAACTTACAGTTGGAACGAAAGCAAGATTTCGGTGGAGCGCAGACTCCTCCGAGATCTTGTATGTTTTCATGTCAATTAAAGATC
>CAJUMS010000167.1 GCA_910587465.1 uncultured Oscillospiraceae bacterium | reverse complement strand
GAGCGCCTGTGAGTGATCTCTCTAACCGGAGAGATTATTCATGGGCGCTTTTTTGCTTTCAAAATCTTGACAAAAAAACTTTTGACGGGATTTGAACCCTTTTGGCAACAAAATTTTTGCGGTTGAATTTGGACAAAATGACGAAAACAAAAAGACAAAGGCAGGTGATAAACAAATCATGTATCATATAAAAGTGAACGGTGTAACGCTTCGAGCAGCCGCTGAAAACAGATCATCGACGGATATCGACCCTTATAAGGAATTGGCAAACGCCGTTATTCTTCAAGCGGTAGAGGATTACCGCAAATGGACGAAAGATTATTCCGGCAGTCACGATGACCGAAAACTGCGGAAAGCTCTTGTTGAACTGAAGGAATTCTTTCGTTCGGAGTGGTTTTCGATACTCACAAACCTTGACGGCGAGCAGCTTTTGACAAGGTTGAAATCCGAACTTGAAGAACAAGGACATCACGTCCTTTAGAGCCTGTAAATTGCTTTTAGAAGCAGTTTGCAGGCTCTTTTTGGTTTTACGACAAAATTCAACCATAGGCTCCGTTCGGAGCTTAAATATATTTATGGAGGATCAATAACATGATTAAAGCAACAATTCAAAGGACACCGTATGCTACGGAAATGTCCTTCCCTTGTACGGAAGCGCAACTATCGACATGGCTCGATGAGCTGCGCATGAATCCCGAACACCTCTGCCCTGCCGCAACGGTTACGCAGATCGAGCCGACCGAGCTGTCGGTGCTGGAGGACTGCGAGGTCAGCCTCGATGCGCTGAACTACCTCGCCAAGCGAATGGACGGCATGGACGCAAAGGAACTCAATCAATTCTTCGCCGTACTGACGTGTGATGAGATTGATATCAGGTGGGGATTGAAAAACATAATTAACCTTACGTTCAACCTCGACCGCTTTACGCTGATTGAAGATACAAGCGATATTGAAAAGGTTGGTCTGACGCATATGCTTAATATCCGCGGCGGTATAGCTTGTTCAGAACTTGAAAACAAGGGGTGGCTCATTGAAGAAGGACAAAAACTGCTTGATTCGGGAAAAGGAATTCAGACCGAATATGGCTTGCTCTTCGTGAATGATGGTATCGAATTTGCGGAAATATTCAACGGTACTACGTTTCCGCAATATTATTGCGATCCCGATGCTGTGGCATCGGTTGAGATTTTTTATTGCGGTCTGACGGAATATGTTGAACTGCCCTGCGAGGATATTGCGCTCAAAAAGGCTGTTTGTAGGCTCGGCGCGGATAACGTTAAATCATGTCGTTTGGCGGTGGATACGTTCAAAAATATTCCCTCCGAATGGCAGGATAAGTTCGGGGAATTTGAGAAATCAAGGGATATTTTCGGTCTTAACGAAATGCTGAAAACTGAGGATATATGCTTGAATCAGGAACAATCCGCAAGCGTGTTTATGACCGAGGTTGAGCGAAAACTGCGCAGCGAGGGCTATGACGTTGCCAAAGATGGGGATTTTCTTGTAGTCTCACAGGACGGCAGAGCAATCGCCAGCGTGAACGATATTCGACTGCTCAATATCACAAATGATAACTCCGATGAGGACTATATCAATATTAAAGGTATCGTCAGAAACGTCAACGAATACTGCTCCGTCTTTGAGAAAGCTCCTATGCTAAACGCAAACGGACTGTCAAGCGATTATCATTGCCTTTCGGAGTTTAACGGCACGGTGTTGGCGGCGAAAAATACCGAGTACGGCTTTGAGTTCGTGACATGGGATAGAACGTTCATTGGAAATGGCGTTACGCAGGGAAATTACTATTCTGACTATTCGACGGCAAAAGAGAATTTTGCGGTACGGTCGGGGCTTATCGATAAAAATAAGCTGTTCGATGTTGAGGAGCTCGAAAATATTCGAAAGTGCGTGAATTTCACGGCAAGACACAATGGTGACCTCAAATTTGACGATTGCGAGGAACTTAAAAAACTGTCCGAAAAAATCTCGGATAGTCTTCCCGAACAGCAGCAGAGCGACGCTCCCGAGCTGTCAATGTGAAAGGGGGTGGGAAAGTGAATATAAGATTTAAAAGTGCTATGCACAGAAAAAATTTTACGGGATTTATTTCTTCGAAAAACGCAAATTATTACAGCAGCCGCAGTGAATTTATTGCGGCCGTTTTTTTATTGTCCGCGGATAAGCACCTGTGGGAACGCTCCAAGAGTGCGATTGCAAGGTATTCCGTAAATTTTAATTCAATTGATTTAGGCGGAATTTCTACCGAGGGTTACGCGCTTTACAAGGCAGCGAGGGCTGTATATAACGGCGAGGCAGATATTTCGCTTAGCGAGCTGTGCGATTGGACTTTGATTGACGATCCCACTACGCTGACGATTTTCACGGGAGTAATGCTCCTTAGAAACGGCGTTAGAATACTGAAACAGAGGGTCTAATATGAAACCTTTAACTATTGCACTTGCTGTGGGAACGGCTCTGATGATGACGAGCTGAGTAAACAGAGCCGAAAACAAAACGATGGATATTTTTAATATCGACAGTCCGCATGATATGGCGTTGACGTTGTATTACGATATTGAAGAACCGACAGTTCCGTTTATTACGCCGAACGGAACAGAGATTTCTGCGGACAGCTTGCCGACAGACCGCCAAGACAGTACAGTTTGCTACCATATAGCCAACGCCGCACCCAGTCGATGGCAAATGGCTTATGACAAGAAAAATAAAGGTGAACTTGAAGTGAATTGGGCATCGGAATTCTGATAAACGGAAATAACCCGATGAAATTTTATACGGGTACGAAAAAAGACGGCGCGGTAAACGCCGTCCTGTTCCCTAAATTTGATTGGAATTATGCAACCGTGTAAATTTTAACATCTGGGTCTGCGCTCCAAAGAGGCTTCAGACCTACAAAAACATCGTTTTTGAACATATCGCTGTCAAGGTATGCTTTCGCATTTTCAACGCTGTCAAAACCGTGGAGCACCTGCACATCTTCGTCACGAATAAGCAGACTTTTTGTAAGCGCACCTTTTATCTGCTTTAAAAACGGATCGCGGTAATCGTTGTAAACTTTTGCAGCAGCGGGGCGGTTTGCCTCATCAATCTTCATTGTGATTTCCAGATAAGCCTTAACGTTCATTTTAGTAACCTCCAAAAGTTATTTGCTCTGTTGAGCTTAAACTCATTATACTGCGGCAGCTCAAAAATCTCAATATATTAAGAAATTTATGAGATACTAATAAATTTATTAGTTGCTTGATAATTTGAGAGAAATGATGTATAATGGTCCTGAGAGGTGATAATGATGTACAAACCAAAACTTGAAAAGGATATTCGCTGTCCGTTGGAATATGGACTCGGAATTTTCGGTGGAAAATGGAAATCGCGTATAATATGCGTTCTGGCAGCAGCAGGAACGTTGCGTTACGGTGAACTTCGCAAGGAAATGACCAACATAACCGACGCAGTATTGGCGGCAACACTTAAAGAACTGATTTCTGATGAAATTATTCTGAGGAAATCGTATGACGAAATCCCGCCTCATGTGGAGTATTCGCTGACCGAAAAAGGCGCGTCAATAGTACCTATATTGCAAAGCATCTGTAAATGGTCGGGAGCTTATCACAAGGACGATAAAGATAATGTTTTAACGCAATGTCAAAGGTGCGATCACAAATAAACACATTATAAACCAAGGCGTTTCTTTTTATGAAACGCCATTTTTTTATGCCAATAAATAACTGAGAATGGAGAACTTTATATGATCAGATTTTTTATTATGAACGGGAAAAATTCCGTAAAATTCGATATGCC
>CAJUMS010000166.1 GCA_910587465.1 uncultured Oscillospiraceae bacterium | reverse complement strand
ACTTGCATTATACTTCTTTGAGAATTTGGTGTCAAGTTTTATTATACAACATCAGTGGAAGCTTGAGGAGTGTAAGGCGGTCAAGGGAATTTGCGGCTCATTCGTTTCCCCTTGGTTCTGTGGATTTTTCGACTTGACCAGATTTGCGTTGGGCAGACTGCAGTTTGAGATAATCACCACCTGGCAGGATTACGAAAAAAACGGCGTAAAACTCGAACGCGATAAGAGCAAGGTCATCAACGTCCACATTCCGAGAACGGGAACTCCCTTGGATAAAGAAAGCTGTGACAAATCATACACACAGGCAAGAGAATTTTTCAAGGAGCAGGTCGGGGAAAGCTGTCCGTTTGTGTGCTATTCGTGGCTTTTGTACCCCGAAAATAAAAATATTTTACAGCCGAACACAAACACATACCGTTTTATGTCCGAGTATGACATAATCGGGTGGGAAGTCAACAATGGCGAGGACTTGTGGAGATTGTTCGATACCGAGGAAAAAAATCCCGACAGGCTTCCCGCCGACACATCTATGCGCCGATGCTATATCGATCACCTTAAAAACGGCGGCAGAGTAGGCTGCGGCTTTGGCGTAAAGCTCTGAAGCAAAGCAAATATTTTACAACGTCAAGCTTAATTTGCTCATCTCAGACTTATGATTATATGGTGTGATAACGTTAATAAATTTTCGGGAGGTTTTTATGAATATCGGAACTTGTGTGTCATTTTTCTCAATGGAGGGAATGGAGGAAAAGCTGGCAGCTTTAATGAAAAACAACTTCAGTTTTTGCCAGCTTATTTCATGGTGCCCCGATGCGTGGACAGATGAAAACGCGGCTTCGCTGAAAGCGCTGCTTGAAAAATACGGCGTGACCGTTTCAGCATTCTGGTGTGGATGGGAGGGTCCGTGCGAGTGGAATTTCTACGCCGGCCAACTGACCTTGGGACTTGTCCCGCCCGAGTACCGCGCCACGCGTATAAGAAACCTTTGCAATGGGGCTGATTTCGCGATGAAGCTAGGAATTACCGATGTGATAACTCATATGGGCTTTATTCCCGAAAATCCATACGACCCCAATTTCGGAGGCTTTTGTGTTGCGGTAAAGCAGGTTGCGGCGCATTTAAAGGCGAACGGTCAATATCTGCTTTTTGAAACAGGTCAGGAAACTCCCGTCGCCATGCTGCGGTGCTTCGAAACGGTAGGCTGCGACAATCTTGGGATCAATCTGGATACCGCGAACCTGATACTTTACGGAAAAGCCAACCCCGCGGACGCTCTTGACGTATTCGGGAAATACGTGCGAAACCTCCACGCAAAGGACGGTTGTTACCCGACCAATGGTCACGATCTAGGCTGCGAGACGCGTATCGGCGAGGGAAAGGTGGATTTTAAAAGGGTTTTCCAAAAGCTGCATGATCTGGGATACAACTCCCATGTTACTATTGAACGCGAGATATCCGGTGATCGGCAGCTATCCGATATTCTGGATGCAAGGGAGTATCTGCAAAACATTATTAATGAAATATACAACGGCTAAATTGACGGAAAGGATAAAATTATGTTAAAGATAGCTTTGGTAGGCGTCGGCGGTATCAGCGGCGAACATATTCCCGTATGGGATAAAATGGAGAACGCGGAGCTTTCGGCAATATGCGATATTCGTCAGGAGCGAATGGAGCGCTATCCCGAAAAGCGCAGATACGCCGACTTTAATGAAATGCTTGCAAAAGAGGATATTGATATTCTTGACATCTGTCTGCCTACCTATTTGCACGCGGATTACGCCGTAAAGGCAATGGAAAAAGGGATAAACGTTATCTGCGAGAAGCCCGTTTCCCTAAACGAAAGCGATGTGTCGCGCGTTTATTCCGCAGCGCGGAAGATGAATGTTAAATTTATGGTAGCCCATGTGCTTCGTTTTTGGTGGGAATATGAGCTGATAAAGGAGATATACGACAGCAGAAGATACGGAAAGCTCCTGTCGGGATATATGAACCGCCTCGGAACGTGCCCTAAATGGAGTTGGGACAACTGGATGAAAGACCCTTTGCGAAGCGGGCTTGTGCCTTACGATCTGCACGTTCATGACTTGGATTTTATGGTGTACGCTTTCGGCAAACCCGTTGATGTGCAGAGCCACCGCTCAAAAAGAACCGAGCAGGACTATATCAGCGCGGTTTATAATTACGGGGATTTTTTCATTACCGCCGAAGCCGCATGGTATGCAGCTCCGCTGCCGTTCGGCGCGGGCTATCGCTTTCAGTTTGAAAACGCGCTTATCACCTATATTGACGGGAAATGCACAATATATCAAAACGACGATATTATACTTGACCTGTCGGCGGGAGACACCGTTGGCACGGGCTGTATTGATCTGCCAAGAACAAACGCGTATGCCAACGAGATACGATACTTTACTGACTGCGTTTTTACAGGAAAAGATCCGAATAAGATAAAAGCGGCGGAGCTGGAAACGGTGATCGGAATATTAAACGGACTATAATGCGATACTTAGTTTCGAGATAAGCATATGGGAGAATGCCATGATAAAATATGTACTTACAAAGGATTATAGCGACATGAGCCGAAAAGCTGCAAATATCCTAAGCGCACAGATCTTGTTGAAGCCCGATTCCGTGCTCGGGTTGGCGACGGGCTCGTCACCGCTCGGGATCTATACGTGCCTGGCGGAAAGATGTAAAAAGGGTGATTTGGATTTTTCTCGGATCACCTGCGTAAATTTAGATGAATTCAGAGGTGTTGCGCGTGAAAGTGAACACAGCTACTATCGGTTTATGCATTATAATCTCTTCAGCAGGATAAATATAGATATAAACAGAACCTTTATACCGGACGGAAGTATTGAAAACGCCGATGAAGCCTGTGAAGAATATGAACGGATACTTACGTCTGTCGGCGAGGTCGATCTGCAGCTGCTCGGCTTGGGTCATAACGGGCATATCGGTTTTAACGAGCCGGCAGCGGTATTTTCCAAGGGAACACATTACGAGGAGCTGACGGAATCCACCGTTCGAGCGAACGCGCGTTTTTTTACATCCGAGAAAGAAGTCCCCACACAAGCGTACACTATGGGTATTCGGAACATTATGAGCGCAAAAAGGATTTTAATGGTGGTAAGCGGCGCGGACAAATCGGCAATTGTAAAGAGGGCTTTTTTCGGAGATACTACGCCGAATGTTCCCGCGTCCGTTCTGCAGCTGCACCGCGATGTGACGGTCATAGGCGACGCGTCGGCGTTTTCGGAAATTGCAGATTTAATTTAAATCAACAGATATTCAGTATGCATGATTGGCAAATACGTCCCGAACCGCATTGAGGCTCTGACGGGAGGAAAGAAAATGATTATCAAGAATGGCAGTATTTTCGGAGAAAACGGGAGGTTTTGCCGAGGAAATATTGATATTTGCGGAGATGTTATCAAGAATATAGATTATGACAAAGCATATAACGTTGAATTGCAGCAAAAACAAGAAGAAGTCATTGATGCCGACGGATTATATGTAATTCCAGGCTTGGTCGATATTCATTTGCACGGCGCGGCAGGGTTTGATTTTTGTGACTGTACGGAAGAAGCATTTGCGGCAATAGTTGATTTTGAGCTAAGCCATGGTGTGACAAGTATTGTCCCCGCAACAATGACCCTTCCACAGCAAACGCTGTATCGGATAATGGGAGCTATAGGTCAATATGCAAAAAATCACGCTTCAATAAAAGGGATTACGATGGAGGGTCCTTTTATTTCTGCCGACAAAAAAGGAGCACAAAATGAAGGTTATATTCAAGTTCCCGATATAACGCTTTTTAACAGATTGATGTTGTATAATAAAACTTGACACCAAATTCTCAAAGAAGTATAATGCAAG
>CAJUMS010000165.1 GCA_910587465.1 uncultured Oscillospiraceae bacterium | reverse complement strand
GCGCCGTTTGAAATAACCGCGAAAACCGACGTGTACGCGGCATATAAAGCATTTGAAGCCTTTATAGGTCAATAATTTCGGACAAAGCCATAATTCACACATTTCCCTAATAAACATAAAATAGGGGAAGGGGTGAGTTATGATGACAAAAACGCGTAAATTTTTCCGCCGACTGGGCATAAAGCTGATAGCTCTTGCGCTGATATTGATAGGATTGTTCTTTATCGCCGACCTGAGTTTTCGCCCGATAGTAGAGACGATAAACGCCTACGAGTGCCACGAAACGGTCTCGCGCATTATCAACAACGCGGTGCTTGCCGAGATAGAGCGCGGCGGCGCGGAGTACTCCTCACTCGTCAATTTGTCGACAAATAACGACGGCGAGGTCATCTCCGTTGAAAGCAACGTGATGAACATCAACCGCCTGAAAACCGAGGTCGCCGAGCGCGTTGAACGCGAGATCGAGCGGCTGTCGGCGATAAATATCGAGATACCGATAGGCACGCTCACCGGCGTTCAGCTGTTGCACGGCAGGGGCTTCAACGTTGGAATGAGCGTTCAGCCGCTAGGCTACGCAACCACCTCCATAATCAGCGAGTTCACCGCCGCGGGTATCAATCAGACCCTGCACAGGATCGTTATCGAAATCAACGCAGACGTTGACGCTATAATCCCGGGATTTTCCACGAGAGTGCCCGTCACGACAACGATAGTCGCAGCGGAAACGGTAATAGTCGGCAGAGTTCCCGATGCGTACACTCATGTCGTTACCGAGTCGGGCGACCTTGCGGGAACGCTCAACGATTTCGGCGCGGTTATAGATTAAAAACAGGAGAGATTATTTTGGATATAAACGAAGCAAAAAAACGGGTCGGCAAGCTGAAGATACAGCTCGAAAAGGCAAACCACAACTACTACGATCTGGATGCGCCGACTCTCGAGGACGACGAATACGACGCTTTAATGCGCGAGCTGCGCGGTCTTGAGCAGGACTTCCCCGAGCTGTTGACGGAGGATTCGCCGTCACAGCGTGTGGGCGGCACTGCGCAGAACACTTTCGCAAAGGTGCGCCACGAGGTGCAGATGGGCAGCTTGCAGGACGTTTTCAGCGTCGACGAGGTAAGGGCGTTTGTAGAGCGCGTTCGCGGGGAGGGCGCGTACGAATTTACTGTAGAGCCAAAGATAGACGGCTTGTCGGTCTCGCTCGAATACCGCGACGGAGTGTTAACGCTCGGTTCAACGCGCGGAGACGGATTTATCGGCGAGGATATCACGCCCAATCTTAAAACGATCCGTACTATACCGTTGAACATTCCCGAAAAACTCCCGCTGTTCGAGGTGCGCGGCGAGGTGTATATGCCGCGTTCGAGCTTCGCGGAGCTGTGCGAGTTACAGGAAAAGAACGGCGAACCGCTCCCGAAAAACCCGAGGAACGCAGCGGCGGGCTCTCTGCGGCAAAAGGACAGCAAAATAACCGCCTCGCGAAAGCTGGACATATTCTGCTTTAACATTCAGCGCGCGGAGGGCAGGGAGTTTAAGACCCATTCCGAAACGCTTGAATTTATGGAAGAGCTCGGATTTCATGTTATCCCCGATTACCGCGTCTGCCACACCGCGGACGAGATAGTGGAGCGCATTGAGGAGATCGGACAAATGCGGCGTTCGCTGCCGTTCGACATAGACGGCGCGGTCGTCAAGGTGAATAACATAGCGCTCCGAGCGGAGATCGGCGAGACGACTAAAGTTCCCAAGTGGGCGGTGGCGTTCAAATACCCGCCCGAGGAAAAGGAGACCACTCTCCGTGAGATCGAGATCAACGTTGGAAGAACGGGCGCATTAACCCCCGTTGCGGTGTTTGATCCCGTTCAGCTTGCGGGAACGAGCGTCGGAAGGGCAGTGCTTCATAATCAGGATTTCATCACCGAGCGCGATATCCGCATAGGCGACAGGATTATCGTCCGCAAGGCGGGTGACATAATTCCCGAGGTAGTAAAGTCGGTGGCTCACGGCGAGGATTCCGAGCCGTTCCACATTCCCGATATCTGCCCCGTGTGCGGCTCAAAGGCGGTGCGCGATGAGGACGAGGCGGTAATACGCTGCCAGAATATCGAGTGTCCCGCGCAGCTTCTGCGTTCAATAGAGCATTTCGCTTCCCGCGCGGCAATGAACATAGACGGTCTCGGAGAGGCGATAGTCGAGCAGCTTGTGCAAGCGGGCTTGGTGCATACCGTTGCCGACCTGTATACATTGGATCTACAGGAATTGACGGCTTTGGAGCGTTTTGGGACAAAGTCCGCGCAAAATCTTCTGGATAATATCGAGAAGTCAAAGAATAACGAGCTTGACAGGCTGATATTCGCGCTTGGAATACGCGGTATCGGGCAGCGGGCGGCAACGCTGCTATGTCAGAAATATGGCAGTATGGACAGCATTATCGCCGCCGAGGCTGACGATATAGCCGCGATAGACGGTTTCGGCGAGATACTTGCGCAGTCGGTCTACACGGCAATGCGTGAGCCGCACAGAATAGCCTTGATAAACCGCCTTAAACAGCTTGGGCTGAATATGAACTACTCCGGGCAAAAGGTCTCGGACAAGCTGGCAGGTCTGACGTTCGTGCTTACGGGCACCCTACCGACGCTGAAACGCGATGAGGCGAAGGAAATGATAGAAAAGCGCGGCGGCAAGTGCAGCGGCTCGGTGTCGAAAAAGACAAGCTATGTAGTAGCCGGCGAGGAAGCGGGCAGCAAGCTCACCAAGGCGAACGAGCTTGGTGTTCCCGTGCTTACCGAGGAACAGTTTTTACAGATGATAGGAGAGGCGGAATGACGATAAGAAAGCTGATTTTCACACTGCTCACTGTAATTATGCTGTTCGGGCTGACGGCGTGTTCAAATGACGGTTTGACAGCGGGCAAACTGACGGTCACGCTCAACGGGAATGCCGTTGAAAAGCCGCTGACCGCCGAAAAGCTCGGCGAGGGCTACACCGTCGGAAATTACGCGCTGAAATATAACGGCGAGCCCGTCGCGGGGGTAACATACACCGAAAAGACAGCCGACCTTGAGGAAAGCAAGAGGGTACTGCGTTCATTGGTCATCGGAGCAAACAGCGGCGCGGAAAACGATACGCTGTCCGTCAACGGCATAACGCTCGGCTCTAAGATGTCGGAGGTGCTTGATACTTTCGGAGAGCCGTCCGCAGAGGAAGAGGGAATGTGGTTCTACCGAGAAATGGGCAAGTCCGAGGACGATAATTTTCTGGGACTTAGGTTTGACGAAAACGACAATGTAACGTGGCTGTACGTCCGCGTGGAATAAGATCGGGAGGGATCAAAATTAGCATTGATGCAAAACATCTTGCAAAGCCGATCTCCGCGCTGTTTATTGCAGTCATGCTGTTCGGGCTGACGGGGTGCGCGAAAGAGGAAAGATCCATGTCGGCAAGCGATGAGCGGAGTGCTTCGCAGAGCCGTGAGGAAAGTGTTACTCAAAGCGAAACGGAGAGCGTTACCGATGGCGAGGCGGTTTTCGACCCGGATAAAGCTGTCAAAAGCATAACGGTTTTCGGACAGGAGGTTTCTTTGCCGTGTACGATAAATGACTTCGGTGAGAATTTTTCGTTGAAAGAGGAGAACATGGCAACAGTCGGCAGATCCACCTCATGCGGTCTCCTGTATCAAGGGAAGTCAATTGGAACGGCGACCTTTGAGAATTACGGCGGCGATTTAAATTCCGTATCGATTACCGATTTAATGTTGGGTTTTATAGCTACCGACCAAGGCATTTCGGGCGAATTAAGGGAAAAGCTATATGAACAGCGCGGCTGGTACAGCGGTCTGATCGAAACCGAGATCGCGGGGCTGTCCTTTGATTCGGCAGTATCCGATGCGGAGAAGCTTTTCGGAGACCCTGTAATAATCAAGGACAACAGTGTGACATTTAAAGCGGAAACCGACGCTGCTTACATGACGGTTGATTTTTATTGTG
>CAJUMS010000164.1 GCA_910587465.1 uncultured Oscillospiraceae bacterium | reverse complement strand
CTTGCATTATACTTCTTTGAGAATTTGGTGTCAAGTTTTATTATACAACATCATGCCGAGAGTACAGCATTGTCCGAAAGGCAGCAGAAACGTGCGGTGGATAATCTTATAAGCGCGGGGTTAATTCGTTCGGAGCTGCGCGGAATGCCCGCTAAGCGGAGCTTTTACATAATCGAGGACATATCGGTATTGCAGCAGCTTATTTCCGAGGGAGAGGAAAAAATGCATGAAATAAAGCCTGCTGCCGCAGAGCGTTATGAAAAGAAACGACAGACCTCCGATCCGAAACCCGAAACGCAGCGTCTTTTAAATTTCCTCACGGAAGGCTTTGGGACAACTATGCCCGAAACCTCCGCTAACATTGAAGATAATTCTCCCGAAAATGCCCGTGAAACCGCATTATACCATTGCTCCGACAAAAGCGCGGAGCAAGGATCGACAAAATGTTGGAGCAAGCTCCGCGCAAACGTCGGAGCAACACTTTAGTAAATCTAAATATAATAATCCCGAGATAATCAATCCATCTATCCCGCACACGAACGCGAATGAAAACGCCGATAGGATTGATGGGATAGACCGCCAAGCGGAACGGGAAAATTATTTTTCAGTGCTGAAAGAAAATATTTCTTACGACTACCTTTGCGAGCAGCATAAGAACGACAAGGCTCAGATAGACGAGCTGCTTGCAATAATGCTCGACGTAATATGTTCGGAAAAGTCGACGATCCGCGCAAACGGCGAGGAGCTGCCTAAAGAAGTTGTCAAGAGTACGTTCCTTAAGCTTGACGAAAGCCACATTGACTATGTTTTGACGACTATGAAGAAAAACACGACCGACGTGCGGAATATCCGTGCCTATCTGATCACCGCGCTGTACAATGCGCCAAAAACCATTGACAGCTATTATCAAGCGTGGGTCAATTACGATTTGAAGGGAGATTTGAAATGAACACGCTGCTAAAATATCCGGGAAGTAAATGGCGCGTTGCCGATTGGATAATAAGCCATTTCCCCGAGCATAAAGTTTATTGTGAACCTTTTTTCGGCTCGGGCGCGGTGTTTTTTAACAAATCTTCGGTGTACATCGAAACGATAAACGACATTGACGGTGACGTGGTGAACTTGTTTCGAGTATGCCGTGAACGCCCAGAGGAGCTTGCTCGGTTGATTGAAATGACGCCGTTCGCGCGTGACGAGTTTCAAGCCTGCTATGAAAAATCAGATGATCCCGTAGAACAAGCAAGGCGGACGGTAGTACGATATCATCAGTCGTTTGGCACAAGTAATAGCAGCAAGAACAGCTGGCGAAACATTCAGACTTACGGCGGACCTAGGTGCGCAACAATGTGGAACTATCTGCCAACGGCGGTTATGGAGTGCGTTGATCGACTGAAAGAGGCGCAGATAGAAAATATTGACGCAGCCGAGCTCGTGCGCCGATATGACGACAAGAATACGCTGATCTACTGTGATCCGCCGTATCTTCCAAACCTCCGCAAACGGTCAATGTATGCTTGCGAGATGAATGAAGAAAAGCACCTTGAACTATTGGACGCGCTGATGAAAAGCCGTTCGATGGTTGTAATAAGCGGCTACGACAGCGAGCTTTATAACCGCGTATTAAAGGATTGGAGCACGGATACCAAAGAAACTACTGCACAATTAGGGTTGCATAGGACAGAAAAGATATGGGCTAATTTTGAATTTGATACGCAAATACGAATGGAATTGTGATACAATATATCACATTTTCTTTTTCAGCCTTGCAAATGAACGGAGGACATAATATGAAAATCGGTCTATGGAGCGACTGTCACAATTTCCCGTCGCTGCCGTTGATGAAATTGTCGGCGTATCACAAATCGCTTGGCGACAGCGTTTCTATGTACGTTCCGTTGGAAAAATACGACATTGTGTACGCGTCAAAGGTGTTCAGCTTTACTCCCGACATTGACGACGAATACAGCGTTCGCACCGAGGAGCTGCGCAAAGGCGGCACGGGCTACTGTATTTCCGTAAAGGACGGCAAAGAGAACTTTGACGAAAGCAGGAATATTCCCCTCTCGGACGATATTGAACACGTTTGCCCCGATTACAGCTTGTACCCTAAATATAAATTTGCCGTGGGATTTCTGACGCGAGGTTGCCCGAGGAACTGCGGCTTTTGTGTTGTCGGCAAAAAGGAGGGCAAGTGTTCTCGGCAGGTCGCGGAGCTGTCCGAGTTCTGGCGCGGACAAAAAATGATAAAGCTGTTAGACCCGAATATCCTTGCTTGTAAAGATCATGAGCAGCTGCTGCAGGATTTAGCCAACAGCGGCGCTAGGGTCGATTTTACTCAAGGAGTGGACATCAGACTTACAACACCGGACAATATCAAGCTGCTGAACGCTATCAAGACAACTATTATGCACTTTGCCTGGGATAATCCCAAGGAGAACTTGACGGAGCATTTTAAACGTTATGCCGAGTTGTCGACAATCAAGTCCGAACGTAACAAGGCGGTGTATGTTCTGGTAAATTTTAACAGCACATTGGACGAAGATCTGTACAGAATTTACACGCTGCGTGATCTGGGATATACCCCCTATGTTATGATCTACCAAAAGGAAACCGCACCGCGCGAGGTTCGGCGGCTGCAGCGATGGTGCAATTGCCGATGGATATTCCGTAGCTGCTCGGACTTTAGGGGATACAAAGGGTAGTGGATATATGTAGCACATTTTCTTTTCAGACTTGAAAAAATTGGAGGCAAGTATGGACGATACAAATAAATTGGCATATCGCACAATTCACGATATGCTTGATTATGCCATAATCAGCTTTGATATTGACAAAATCGAAGAAATAGCTGATGAAGTAAGTGATTGCAGTATAATAAGTATGGCAAATATGTTGACATCAGCTCAAAAAAAGTATATAATAAAAAGAGCGGTTATTTCTGTTTTCTATGTTGAATGTCATCTTTTGTGCGGTGAGCTTTCTCCATTAGAAGTGCCCAAGAAGATAAAAACAGGAAACTCGAAATTTTATATTCTGTATATAGAACGCTATTTGCAGTACTTGGCAACTGTAAATGCGAATAAAACTGACTCTATAGCCAGAAAGGTTAGAAAAGATATTTTTAATAATCCACACATACCGTATCCCGAACAATGGGACTGTTTTTTTAAAAGAATTATCAAGGGGTGGGATAGCTATGCCTTACATAAAACAAAGAACGCATTGCCGTACTTCGTGTGACGGACAGTTGGCGGACAACAGAAAAATCAATCATTAAAGGGAGAAGTCTTTTGCTGCGGCAGAGTTTCTCCCTTTTAAATTTTCCTTTTTCAGCCTTGGAAAACTTTTTTAAGAAAATTTTGAAAAATGGGTTGACAAATCGTATTTTATCGTATATAATGTTATTAGGAAGTAATCACAGATTACTGTCTAGGTAAATGTTTTACATTTACTGACCTATCCGACGTATAACTTATGGTCGTAGCGGAGGGTAAAACGTTGATATTTCGTGTCTTGTCGGGAGGGTGCGGAATGGAGTTTATAAATTCGGTTGCATTTGAGCCAGAACCCGAATAGGCTGTAGCGCTGAAAAGAAAAAATGCTAAAAAGTCCCGTTTTTCGGGACTTTTTTTATAATCTAATTAAGGGAGTGAACAATTTTTGGAAAGTAATGATATAATATATGATCTTGCCACAGAATTTTTTGAGTTAAAAAATTACAATTATGAACTTGTTTTGGGAACAAAAGACGGTAAACCCAAAATATCTTTTATTGTTGATTTGAGCAGCTTATCACAACGTTTTACGCATATTACTGGACTAGAACATATCGATGATATCAACGATTTCAATATGAGTGATCTCTCTGCAAATCAAAAAGATAAAAAGAGAAATCAAGCTTTAAGGAATGTCTTATCAAATAACATTACCTTTAAAACTATTAAAAATATGAGTGGTAAATTTTTTAATAATTCAACAGGAGAGTATTTTACTTTTGAAAAAACTCACAATCCA
>CAJUMS010000163.1 GCA_910587465.1 uncultured Oscillospiraceae bacterium | reverse complement strand
TTTTAAACGTTTTAAAATGCGGTTTAAACGATATTTTAGAATATAAGGACGGTGACGATCGGTGAGAGTATTGAGCCTTTTTGACGGTATCTCCTGCGTCGGTGGCGAGGGTTGGCGGTTGTTTATGGAATATCAGCGGAACCGCCTGAAAATCCGGCAAGGCGAAGATAACCCGCATTGCCGTAATCACTACGCGGGCAAAGGCTAACAAGCTGATGAAGTGATTTAATAATGGCGGGGCATAACGTCCCGCTAATTTTTAAAGGAGTGTTTTAAAAAAAATACTATACAAACTTTACGACATTTTTTTGTTGAATTATACAAAATATTTACCACTTGCGCAGGATATTGACCGTTTGCGCAAAACGCATTAATAGGTTTTCCTTGATAAGCAAACGTATAATAGTCGCAAACCGCTTTGTTGAGCCATTCTTCCTTAAATATGCATTGAAACGCCACTAGACTTTACCAAAAAAATTTTTTCTGTTTTGTTGTTTTTTTCCAAATTATAATATATTATGACGAATTCATTTGAATGGGAGAAGAAAAATGGCAGCAGAAAAAATTGACCGGTTTTTTGGAGACTTCATAAGAACCAAGCGAAATCAACTCGAAATAACACAAGAAAGGATCGCGGAGCTTATAGGTATAAGCACGGTTCAATACCGAAATATCGAAAAGGGCAAAACTCGTTCCAATTGGGTTACTATAGTGAAGATATGTCTCGTGCTAAGGATTGACATCACATATTTTGCAGAGATCTATATAAAGCCTGAAATAAACGAGGTGGGTAAGTTCTTGGGGGTTGAGGTCTAAATACTGTCTGATCGCGAGTTACGATAGCTCGGGGTTAGTGCCTCGTGTTTATTCCATTAATAGGAGAGCATAGCACTCTCACACGTTGGGCGCAAATGTCTTTCAGACATTGCCGGACGAATACACAAACTGTATTTCAAATGCACAACAATGCAAGTGCCTCGATAATTAACGAAAGGGCGACGTTATCGTTTATATTTTGCATTTTCTGAAAAAGCTGAATTTGTGTAATGTTCACAAAAAAGAAAATGTTTTTCAACAATGCGTGAATTTTGTCGCGAATTTTTCAACGAGTACGTATAGCATCTTTGAAATTTGGCTTTATACAGCCATTTATTCAATAGATAAGCCGCCGATTTTCTCAATTTCGGCGGCTTATTTTTTGTGTTTTGCTTGTCAATTTTTTGTATTTTGCGTGGCAGACAACATAGTTATTGATACGCTCCAAAAAATCAGAAACAACATTGACACAAAATACGGCGCGGATTATCAAGAACTTTCAATTCTGAAAAGTATCGCCGATCAGCTTGGAATCGCTATCGTTCTTGTTCACCACAATCGCAAGGCTCGTGATTCCAATCCGAATAATCTGATTTCTAGAACGAACGGCATAGCAGGCTGCGCGGACGGACTGCTTGTGTTTACTCGAAATGGTGAAAACGCAATGCTCCATATCAGCGGCAGAGGCGCGCTGTCACTGGAATTAAATTTGAAAAGAGAAAAGTCCAAGTGGATACTGCTCGATGAAGCGCCCGAGAGCGCGCCGGATATTTTCTCTTTCACTATCCATGATTTTATGCTGGGAAAAAATTCGGTGAGCGGAACTGCTTCGGAAATTTGTTCTATGCTGAAAGAAAAATTCCTTGAACAGGAATTTAACAGCAACTGGCTCTACCGCGATCTGCTCCAACATGATAATGAAATCCGAGCGCTCGGAATTGATTACGGCAAGACAAAGAGCAACGGCACACGCAAAATATTTATCGGCTATGCTGCAGACAGGGACAGCAGTGGCGGTAAAATTTTGTGTTCGGAAAATGCTGTCCCTGCCGACCCTGAAAGTTCCTCAAACGCTGATGATAACTTGATTGAGGTTGATAGTGTTGAATTTCCGAGAGAAGAAAATGCCGTCCCTGTTAAGCAAATGCAAGGCGAAGCACTCATAGCTATGGCAGCGGAAATGATGAAAAGAAGTGTTCTCAAACAAGGAGTAACCGTTCCCGCCTTTTCCGCCGATTGACGGACGATTTGTGCGAGGTTCGCCGCGAAATAGAGTAACTGCTCTACAAACCCGATTGGATCGAAATTTGAGCCGTTTCTGCGCGAGTTTGGGCAGGGCGGTTTTTAAAGCTAAATGCAGGAGGATAAAACGGATATTTCACGGCTGATTTAGGCGTATACGAGGGTATGATTTTCATGCAAGTTAAAGGATCGGCGTTGCCGATCGGGTATAGCGACGGGCAACGCCCGCCGCAATGCAAAATGTTTATAATATCGAGAGGGGTTGTTAAATGAAAGATTTCAAAAATTCGGGGTCGCAAGATCTGAATAACACGACAGTTAAGCCAAATCCAACGGGGTTGTGGGCAGATGAAAATAAGGAAACGGAGAATCTGGTCGGACGCGCGTTCATGGACAAGGTTTTCGGTCGAACAAATGACTATGCCAGTTCACAAAGCCACCGTTACAGCCGAAGGACAGTTACGGTTGACGGCATGAATTATCAGGTTATAAATATCACACCGACAAGCCTTGATTTCATTCCGAAAAAGGCGAAAGAATTGTTTGCATATCTCATTAACGGAAGCGAAAAATAAATTTTTATTTCCGCTGGACTTTCAGACCGGATAGTGATATAATGTCTGTGATATCCTATTCGGTTTGATTGTACAGAGCTGATCAAACGGCTCGGAAAGGAGTACTTATGAGTACAACAAACCAGAAAATAACGGCGCTCTACTGCCGGCTTTCGCAGGAGGATATGAGAGAGGGAGAATCGCTGTCAATAGAAAATCAAAAGCTTATCCTCCGTAAATATGCCGAGGAACACGGGTTTTTCAACTGCAAATTCTATGTTGACGACGGATATTCGGGAGCGAGTACAGAGCGTCCCGCCTATAAAGAGATGATGAACGACGTCGAAAACGAGCGCGTTTCGACCGTGATCGTGAAAGACCAGTCGCGACTTGGAAGAGATTATCTACAGACGGGTCTGCTCATGGAAATTACGTTCCCACAGTACGATGTAAGGTTCATTGCCGTCAACGACGGCGTGGATTCGATGAACGGCGTGAACGATTTTGCGGGGATAAAGAATTATTTTAATGATTTATACGCCCGCGATACAAGCAAGAAAATACGCGCAGTTCAGCGGGCGAAAGGTGAGCGCGGAGAGCGAGTCGGCACCGCGATCCCATACGGATATATGAAAGACCCCGCCAATCCGAAACAGATCATTCCCGATCCAGAAACTGCTCCGATAGTCAGAAGAATTTTTGAGGCTTACGCAAGCGGCATTGGCATTGTGAAAATCTGCGATATGCTCACACGCGAAAAAATCCTTGCACCAAGCGTGTATGCGTTCCAAAAGACGGGCAGTCGTTCGGGACAGCCGGACCTTAACCGTCCTTACCACTGGGCGCAAAAATCCGTTCGAGGGATTTTGTCAAATCAATTATACTGCGGCGATACGGTCAACTTCAAGACGTTCTCAAAATCCAACAAGCTGAAAAAGCGTATCAAGAACTCACCGGAGAATATTCTGATATTCCCCGACACTCACGAACCGATCATCGACCGAAAAACCTTTGACCTTGTTCAGAAGCACTTTGAGGGAAGAAAACGCCCCGACAAGCAGGGCGAGATCGACAAATACGCGGGCATTCTATACTGCGGAGAGTGTGGCTCGAGGCTCTATCTTCACAGAGCAAAAACGATGAAACCCGAACTGAACAATTTCATGTGTGGCGGCTATCAGAGCCGAAAAACCGATTGCACATCGCACTACATTCGCGAGAGTGTTCTTGACAGGATCGTTCTTGAAAACCTCAAAGAGATGACTGCCTACGCAAGGGAAAACGCAGATGAGTTCTATGAAATGGCAGCGCAGAACGGCAGAGCCGAGGCGAGGAAATTCAGCAAATCCTCGGAACAAGAACGAAAGCAGATCGAAATCCGGATTGTTCAGATCGACAATACGATCCGCTGTCTATATGAGGACAGGGTG
>CAJUMS010000162.1 GCA_910587465.1 uncultured Oscillospiraceae bacterium | reverse complement strand
AAACCATGGCTGGCTTGCCGTGGATTTACCCGATAAATATATTATAGTAGGAGGTGTAAAAGCATGGATAACATTAACAGCAAAGAAGCGGCAGAGCTCCGGCGAGCTTATCAAAAGAGATGGCGTGCCAAGCATAAAGATCGTGTGCGCGAGTATAACCGTCGCTTTTGGGAAAAGCAAGCGGCAAAGCAAAACGAGCTCTCCGCCGAGCAGCGCACCGACACTAGCGCAAAATGAAAGCGCCCGACTGTTGCGACCAGTCGAGCGGCAAGGGAAAACTTTAAATTTATGCAGTGCTTCGCGTTTCCCCAAATCCTATTTTACCACACTTTGGGGGAAAATGCAAGGCAAAATAGGAGGTTTTATGAAATTAATTGAGCATATCCCGCACGGGCGTGAGAACGCTATCGCTATGCGGGAACTGTCCGAGCGGCTGAATATTGACCCGCGAACTTTACGCGCTCTTATTCAGCAGGAACGAGAACGTGGCGAACCTATCTGCTCCGACTGGGAGCGTAGCGGTTACTTTCTGCCTGCCAGATTTATTATCGTCAGCAGCGGAGCCGCATTAGATCAGCGAGAGCCGCTCTTAACGGTGTGATTAAATATTTGAGAGGGGGTGGAAAACAATGAATGATATTCCCAAGATTGAGATGTTTACGGCGGAGGAAACGCACATTCGAAGCGGTCTAGCTAAGTGCCACATTTACCGAATGGTCGCCGACGGGTCTATTGTTTCCATTCGCGCCGGACGTAAAATCCTGATCAATTACAATAGCGTTCTCGCTTATCTTTCGACAGGCGTTCCACAGGGAGCAGCTTGCCGTGAAGCTGTTCACAAGACCGAAAACACGCCGCGCATTGCGCCTATTTCATTGAGGTAGGTGTTACAGAGTATGGGATTTGTAAAGATTTCGGACAATCTACCAAACTGGGCGTGGTATGGTGACAATAATACTTTGCTTGTTTACATACGTTTGCTTCTTGGTGCCACGTGGCGTGATACCGACTATCAAAACATAACTTTAAAGCGCGGACAGATCGCTACAACACTCCCGAAAATCGCCAAAGAAAACGGTATCACGGAGCGACAGGTAAGAACGATACTCGACCGTTTCAAATCGACAGGTAAAATAACAGTCGAACGGACCTCGAAATTCAGCATAATAACGCTGATTGAGTACGATTGTGCTTTTGAAAATGTCAGTCAAAGTGACTGTCAATTGACAGGCGAACGACAGACAGTGCGTCAGTCAAATGTCAGACCTACATTATATAAATCAGATATACACATTACAGAGAAGCATACAACACGTGCTCCGCGTGCAAGCAGCGGTGGTGATAAAACCGCTTTGGAGAGCTCTTTCGGTCAGTTCTGGGCGGCTTACCCTAGAAAAGTGGCGAAACCGAACGCTTTCAAGGCTTGGAAAAAGCTCAAACCCGATGACGAGATTGTACAGAAAATTCTTTCAGCACTTGAACAACAGAAGAAATCCGTTGACTGGCTTAAGGATAACGGGCAGTATGTGCCGTTCCCCGCCACTTGGCTTAATGGTCGGCGCTGGGAAGATGAGATACAGGAGGTACAAAATGGAAAAATTAGCGGAAACTGTGCAATGCCTACAACCGAAGCAAAGTCCGAAAGCGACTGGCTGCGAGGATTTAACGGACAGTAGAAAAACGGATAATTCGCCCGAAATAACAGCAGAACCACCGCCCGAACCGTGCGAATTTTGCGGAGCATTACGACATCATCAAAAGATTATAATCGGGAATATGCCGATTTATATGCCGTTCCTTGAACCTTGTACTTGTCCAGAGGGGATAGCAGAAAATGAGCGGCAGAAAGCCGAAGCACGGGCGGCTAAAGCTGCCGCAGAACAGGCAAAAAAGGACCGCGAGCTTCAAGAACGCATAAAGCGTATAATTGGTCAAAGCGGTATGGGAGAGCGCTTTTTGCGGCGGACATTTGAGACTTTCAAGGTTGATGATAATAACCGTAAAGCTCACACAGCCGCTCTAGAATATGTGAACAATTTTGATAAAATGCTCCCTCACCCGAATGCTCCCGAACCAGGAAAGAACGGCTTGTTTATTTGCGGCGAACCGGGAACAGGCAAAACACACCTTGCCGCCGCGATCGCAAACCGGCTTATACAGCAGGGCAAGCCGGTCGTATGCGCGACTATGATCGATTTGCTCGAACGGATAAGGCAGTCGTTCAAGTATGAGGGCGAAGAAGAGCGAATATTGCACTTATACAGAACCGTTCCGCTGCTTGTAATTGACGATATGGGTAAAGATCCGCCTACCGAATGGTCGGTATCCAAGATATATGAAATCATAAACGCGCGTTATGAAATGTATTTACCGATAATCGTAACTACCAATTACGACAGCAAAATACTTATGACTCGAATGACCCCGCGAGAAACCAAAGACGATACCACCGCTCGCGCAACGCTCGACCGCCTCCGCGAAATGTGCAAAGGGCTTGCAATGATGGGCGAAAGCAGGCGCGGAAAGTGAGTGATAATGCAGACATTCAAGTATATCATTCCCGAAATTCCGCCCTCGCTCAACAAGTTTTTAGGGCGTGAAAACTCTTGGGAATACCGGAACACCAAAGCGGAATGTTTGAAGAAAATGTCGTTTTACTGTATGCCCAAACCGCAAAAGCCGCTCGAAAAAGCCGTTGTAACGCTGTTCTTTCACTTCAAAAATAAACGCCGCCGCGATCTGGACAACTACTTGAAATTTGTCCTGGACGGGCTTACGGCTTCGGGAATTATCCGCGACGCTAACTTTGAGACCATTGAGCTTAGGCTTAAAGGAACAGCCGACAAGAAAGGAATTACAGAAATTTTCGTAGAGGAGCTTCAAAGCAATACAACCGACTGACATTGACAAACCCTACCAACATTATACACGAAATGGGAGGGAGTTGTCAAGTGACTAATGAGAAGTTGGCAGAACTTATCCAAGAGGGTGATAACGATGAACTGTTACCGCTGCTCTGGGATAAGACAAGGCTTTTGATTTATCAAAAATGTGGACGGCTCTGGCAGTTCTATTCCGAAAAGCTGGAGTGGTTCGGATATTCTTTCGATGATTTACAGCAAGAGGGTTATAATGCACTCATTTTCGCCGTAAAAGGATATAAAAGTGAAAAAGGGTATAAGTTTGCCACTTATTTGACATACGCCTTAAAACGCGTTATACGCGATATGTTGAGCAGCGGTTCGGACGTTCTCAATCAACAGCGAACACAAAGCCTTGAACAGCCGCTCGTCGATAACTCGGAGGGTGACACACTCCTTGTCGGTGATGTTGTTCCCGACGAACGAGCGGCGGCAGTCTATGAGGATATTGACCGGCTTGATGAATACAACGTACTGTATGAGGCGATTGACAGCTTGCCAGACGTTGAGCGAAGTGTGATAATCGAGCATTATTTCAAGGGCTTCACATTCGCGAAAATTAGCAGGCTTCACGGTTTTACAAGATCGAGAGCTGAACAGACTCACAAGCGGGCTATATGGCTGCTTCGTCGCGGAAAAACAGGGCGAAAACTTTTTGACCTCTACGGGAGCGGCTGTAAATGCAGCTTTGACGGCTCAATTCGTGTTGCGAAGCATACGAGCCTACATTCGTTTAATCGCTCTCACACTTCGGAGGTCGAAGACTATGTTATATGGCTGCTGTCAAAAGGCGGCTAATACTGTTACAAGAAAGGACTTGGAACTATGAAAAAAACGGAATTTATTATTAACGGCAAACTCTATTCAATAGAGGATTCGCTGCTTTTATATTACGGGTCTGACGGAGCCGATATGGACTTCACTAAAATCGCGATGTATTACACCGCAAAAGGAGCGTTTTTCACTGTTAAAACTTCTCCGGGCGAGAAAACCGAAGTCAAGGTTATCGACCGAAAAAACGCTTTGAGATTTTTAAATGAGAACCCTGCCAGGATCATCAACGAAAATTACATTAAGGTTTTCGACAAAGTCGAGAAAGGTTGACCAATGCAGAACAATTCAAATCTATGTTCCGACAGCAAAGAGGCACATTTAAAAATGCTCTATGCAGTTCACGATATTGCTGATAATATTGACGGAAAAATCGCAAAGCTGAATCATTCCGCAGGAAACAATAATCAAAATTTGCTTGAAACAGAGCGGCTTGAAAACACAAAAAA
>CAJUMS010000161.1 GCA_910587465.1 uncultured Oscillospiraceae bacterium | reverse complement strand
ACCCCCGTGAAAGCGGGGGTGTTTTTTTGACTAAAAAACTTGACAAATCAAATGCGTTGTGGTATAATGTATGTGGATAAAGAAATCAACAGATTTAGACCCATTAGCTCAAAAAATGCCCCCGAGGTGCTGCTATCACTCTCGGGGGACTTTTTTATGTACGCACGCGCGCACGGAACAGGCTCCGCTTACCGATTGTCGCCGCCATCAAGCCATTTGCGGATAAGCTCTACGAGCTGCCCCGCTTCGATGGATATCAACAGATTTAACAAGTGACCCATTTGCTCACCTCCCCTCGTTAAAGGCTCGGTTGTAAGCCGGCAGTTTCATTATACCATATTTGTCGGAAATTGTCAATAAAAAGCCCCTCCGTGCGGGAGGGGTTATGATTATCCTGTTAAGGTTGAATTTTCAAAAATTCCGAAAACCGATAATAGCATATTTTCGCCGCTGAGCGAATTCAGCACAAAATAACCGCTTGCCGCAAGCGCTATCAACAGCACGGCGATAATGATAATAAAAGGCGCTTTCGACTTTTTCCGTGACGAGGCATTGCCGTTTTTATAAGATGCTCCGCAGTTCGAGCAGAACTTGTCCGTATCGTACATCGACTGTCCGCAGAACTGACATCTGAACATATTTCCGCGCGGCGCTTCCTGAACGGGTGCGGGTCGCGGCGGTACGGGCTGACTGAATATATCGTTCTCCTGCGTTTTTGGAACGTCTTGTACGAGCGAGGTCTCCGTAATAACGGGGGATTCCTCGACTTGTACGGGAGAGGGCGTTTCGGTGAGGCTCGGCGGCTCGGGCGGCTGTTCTGCGGACTTTTCTTCCACCTTAGAAGCGGGCGCGGAGCTTGCGAAGATCGGCTCGAATTCTATGCGCTCCGGTTCGGGCTTCGGAGCGGGCTCGGGGTCCTGTTTAACAGGCTCGGACGGCGCGGGAGATTTCGAGAAAATCGGTTCAAACTCGGGCTCGGCGGGGTTTGGCGTTTCAGCCTCCGGTATTTCGGAGGGAGCGTCATCCATTGAATTGTTCAGGAATTTATACGGGTCGAGATTTACGTTTTCACCCGGGTCTTCGTCCATTGAGTAACTGCCTATAACGGGGACGGTGTTTTCGGTGATCGTTACCGTTCCCGTACCGTCGTCGCTCATAGAGAAGTTATCGACTTGACGATCATTGCTTTTGGACGCGTTTTTTTTCGGCTCGTGCTCAACCGCGTCTATGGAGGGCATTTCGTTTGCGGCGCTGAAATTCGCAAGCTGCTCCGAGAGCGCCGCGAAATCATTTGCGGAGATGCCGTTTCCGAACAGGTCGGGGTTGCTGTTGTCCTCCGCGGCAAATATCGGGATAACGCCGCTGCCGCTCATAAAGCTGCTGATCTGATCGATCTCACTGTCGGAAACGCCGTCAAGCTCCGTACTAAAGCTTCCGATACTGCCGCCACCCACTGCCATTTCATCGGGGTTCATAAGCGGCACTCCGCCCGCCGACAGCGGTATGTTTTTGGGTTTGTCAACGAGATACATTCCGCATTTATTGCACTGATAGGAATTGCCCTGCATATGCATTCCGCAGTTCGGGCAAAATACAAGCGTTTCGGTATTGTTTCCGCCGTCGAGAGGTTCTACTCCCGGCATGGACGACTGCACCTCGGAGACAGGCTTTTCGGGCTCGCTTTCCTTTTTCGGAGCGCCCTCCGTCTCGGGTTTGGAGGGTCTGCCCTCGTTGTCCGTTCTTCCCGGCATTCCGCCCTCCTCAAGCACCTCGGGAGGCACGGGAGAGCCGCATTCCATACAAAACGCGTATCCCCTTATCAGTTTTTTTCCGCAATTAACGCAAACCATTTTTATTTCCTCTTTGCTAGAATTAGTGTGTATTATCTTAAAAATAATACTGCTGCCCATTCTTATATTATACAATATTCGCGAGGAAATGTCAATTCTATTTATGAAAACTGTATGAATGACTTAAAGAAACGCACTTGATTTGTGCTAAACAACGGAGAAATACAGTCCCGCAAACACTCCCGCAACGATAGCCATGACAGCGACCGCCGCAAGACACATCATAATATGACCGAGTGTGTACTTGCGCTCGGACTTGTTTTCTGGCGCGCTCTCCGCCTTTATCTCCTGCGTTATGGGAACGGTGTTTGCGGGAGGATTGGGATAGACGGGCGGCGTGGGATAGACAGGTGTGCTAGTGCCGTAGGTCGGGATAGCATTGGGTGTGGGTATAGCGTTATCGTCAGCAGTGATTGTTTCAACGGCGGGCTCGGAGACATCCTCGGCATTTTCGCATTCGGAAGCGCTCTCAACAGTCGGTATCTCCGATGTGCTCTCGGGCGCTTCGGTAGCGTTATCGGTTGCGGTAATGTCTGCGCTTTCCATATAGTCGGGAGCGGTACGATCGAGCTGCGTAACGGGCTGTACGGGTTGAACGGACTGTGTTGACTGCGCCGGCTGAACGGTGTTTATCGGAACGCTTGCCGCCATGTTTTTTACGGGCATTCCGCAGAAGTTGCAGAATTTCGCCGTGTTGATTATTTCTTTGCCGCAATTAGTACAAAACATAATTTATTTCCTTTGGTACAATATAACCATAGCTTGCAGCCGGTACCACGGTAAGATTTGCAGGCTTGGCTTATTTCTGTTATAATGAGAGGGTAATGGACCGGCGATTTTTCCTTTGAACTTCGCGTTCGTTAATGAAAGTGTCGTCCGCCCTCTTGTTATAAAGATTCGATTAAGCAGGTAGTTCCGTTTGCCGTTGGGTGTGCCTTTGGGCTAGCCCAAAGGCACACCCAACGGCAAACGCGTTCGTGTCACTAACCAAAATGAATCGTAATAAGCTCTCGGTGGAACATTACAATTATTTTTTCGGAAAGAAGGAATGTAAATGATCAGCGTTGGAATTGACGTGTCCAAAGGCAAAAGCACAATTTGTATATTGAAACCGGGCGGAGAGGTTTTACAGCCTCCGTTTGAGATCAATCACACAGCCGACGGACTTGAAAGCTTAGTTGCTTTGATCAAATCTTTTGATGAAGAAGTCCGTGTCGTGCTTGAGGACACCGGACACTACCACCTCCCCGTAGTTATTCCCCTCGTTGAGAGCGGAATTTTTGTGTGCTGTGTGAATGCACTGCGAATGAAAAAATTCTGCTCACAAAGTCTTCGTCGTGCCAAAACGGACAAGATCGACTCTATTAAAATCGCGAACTTCGGACTTACATATTGGAGCGAACTTACTCCAACACTGCCCAAGGGCGAGGTTTACCAAGAGCTTAAACTGCTTGCGCGGCAGTATTACCAAACGGTTTCTCTTCTGATAAAAGCAAAGGTCAATCTGAGCAATTTGCTTGATCAATCAATGCCAAATATTCAAACCGTTTTAGCCGACAACAAAAGCAATTGCAAGCTAACGGATTTCGTTGCTCGGTATTACCATTGCAGTCACATTCTCGAAATGGGTGAGCAAGGCTTCACAATAGATTACTGCGCTTGGGCAAAAGAAAAGGGATACCGTTTAAACGAACGTAAGGCGGCTCAAATCCTCGCCATTGCTCAAAACGGTATCCCAACGCTCCCTAACTCCGTATCCACTCAGATCGCCGTTAGTGAAGCTGTAAAGCTGATTCAGTCAATAACCGAATCGCGCAATACCATTTTAGCACAAATGCAGGAATTTTGCAAGTCCCTTCCGGAATATTTTATTGTAAAAGATATGCCTTGTATTGGTGATACGCTCGCGCCGCGTATTATTGCGGAAATTGGCGATGTGCGCCGCTTTAAAAACAAGCGCTCATTGGTTGCCTATGCCGGCATTGATGCGCCGCCTTACCAATCCGGAACCTTCAACGCCTCTGAACGACACATTTCAAAACGCGGAAACAGTTATTTGCGAAAAACCGCGTTTGAAATTATGCAAAGTCTTATTCAGCATAAACCAAACGGCGATCCTGTCTACGACTTCATTCAAAAGAAACGCAGCGAGGGGAAATCTGCCAAAGAAGCCATGGTTGCCGGTATTAACAAGTTCCTCCGCGTTTATTACGGTATGGTTATGGAGCTTTATTCAAACGCTGTCTAACCCATATAAATTATAAACTCGGCGGCTGAAATTTCAGTTCTTCTGCCGCTAGCCTTGCTGCGCTCTTCTTTGCCAACTTGCAGTCACAAAAAATGCAAGTCATTTTTTGTCTATTTTGCCCATTGACTTTTCTTAGCAGGTTTC
>CAJUMS010000160.1 GCA_910587465.1 uncultured Oscillospiraceae bacterium | reverse complement strand
TTTTATTTTACCACTTTTTCACGCATTTGTAAAGGGGTTTTTAGAGGCGCCCTTAAGTCAATAGATTATGACAACATACTTTTGCTGAATACCCATGAGGGCAATTTTAAACTAAAAATGTCGGAAATCATTTATCTGGAGGGCGACGGGAAATATACAACAGTCAGAACAAAAAACAAATCGTTTCGAATTCGCATAAACCTAAAACAACTGGAACTGAAACTTCCTGAATCAAAATTTATTCGCTGCAGCAAAGGCTATGTAGTGAGTTTTGCGCACATAAGTAATCATGACAATTCCGAGATTGTGTTTGATAATGGAGAGAAAGCTTTGATCGGACCGCGTTACGCTGCCGGATTTAAAACAGAATTTCAAAATTATATAATGAGATACAATGAGGGGCACTAGTTTATGGACGTTGTAATCAATATCATACATACAATGGGAGAATTTGCCGAGATTTTGGCATTTATCATATGCTTCGATTTTTTGGAAATATCCAAAAAATCTAAAATGGGCATATCTCGGTTTGTGCTCTCAATAATCGCCTTTATTGTGCTAACTGTAACGGCCTTGTATTTTAATGGAAACAGCTTCGGGTTCTCCGCGTTTATTGCCACAATAATCTATGCCGCAAAATATATTTTTGCGTTATTTATCATATGTGGACAAATGAACTTAAAAATGATCTATGTAGCAATTCTTATTGATCAGATTATATCGTTTGTGTCGGAATGTTTGTCCTGTTTTTCGGCAAATTTTTTTGATATTGCATTGGAAAAAAGCGATCCTTTTGTAACACTTTTTACACGGATAATTTCGCTTTCTGTTCTGCTTATATTAAAGAAAAAAACAGATTCCCAAAAGACAACAACAGTTTTGAAGTTGATACCCAAGCAAATCTATGTTTTGCTGGCGCTTTCAGTAGTGTGTTTAAACGCGCTTACATCCTTAATAATCTTTAATACGGACGATGCCAAAACAAAGGAAAGTCTTTTAATCGTAATAATTATTATATTGTCTGTGATATTGGCGTGTATTGTTGTGTCGTTGATTTTGAACGTTATTGCCAAACAGCACTTCACAACTGTCTCGCAAATGATGGAGAAACAAGTCGAGCTCCAGATCAGCCACTATGAGGAACTTGAAAAAATGGACGCTGAGATGCGAAGATTTCGTCATGATTACACGAATCATCTGCAAAGTATTTTGTCTTTAATACAGATGAAGGAGTATTCGGACGCAAAGGAATATATAGAAAAAATACAAAAAAACACATACAGATCCGCGACAGTAATGTTCTATTCGGGTAACAAGCTGGCTGACGCGATCCTTGCGGATAAATCCGCGGCGTTGGACGAACACTGCCGAATAGAATACTCCGGAATTATGCCGAATTCGATTGAAAACGTTGAACTATGCATTATATTATCAAACTCGCTTGACAACGCCATTGAAGCCTGCCGGGAAATTCATTCGCCCTGTACGATCTCGGTATTCGCGGGATTACAACAAGGATATTTTGTGATGTCGATAAAAAATCCCACCGTGCGTTCGGATAGTTTTTATAATATCCCTCAAACGACAAAAACCGAAAAAGAACAGCACGGATTGGGATTGTATAACATTGAGAGCGCGGTAAAAAAGTACAACGGACAAATGAAAATCAAATGCGAAAATGGCGTGTTCGAACTTATGATAACAATGAAATTGTAACTGTCAACGCATACTGCTTTTTCGGGTTTTCGGCGAGTGCTTTTTCGACAAGATATCGTCCGTATCCATTCCCTCAAATTCTTTTATAAACTCAACGGGAACGGGCTTTTGTGGGAATTTTTCAATGATATTTTGTTCCACTTCGCGGCTGTCGGCGTACTGCACCTTGCGTTCGGACTTTTCTTTGATTGAGTAGGACCTTTCGAACTTATACTAATCCCCCATTTGAGGCATAATTTACCGAAGAATTTTTTAAAAAAGTTCTTGATTTTTCACTGTTTTTGTGCTATAATAAAAGAAATGTACACAAGTTGGTGATAATATGAACAATCGAATATATATCGCTATTGACCTAAAGTCCTTTTACGCAAGCGTAGAGTGTGTGGAGCGCGGTCTTGACCCGCTTGACACAAATCTTGTGGTAGCGGACGAGAGCCGCACTGAGAAAACGATCTGTCTTGCGGTTTCCCCCGCGCTAAAAACATTCGGCACGGGAGGGCGTCCTCGGCTGTTTGAAGTCGTTCAGAAGATACGCGATGTCAACAAGGAGCGCAAGTATCATACGCCGGGAAAGACGTTTTCGGGAAAGTCTGTTTTTCTCTCGGAGCTGAACAGCAACCGATTTCTGGCGGTCGATTATATTGTAGCACCGCCGCAAATGGCGAAATATATGGCGATAAGCTCTCGTATCTACGGAATTTATCTGAAATACGTCGCGCCCGAAGATATACACGTTTATTCGGTAGACGAGGTGTTCATTGACGCGACCGGTTATCTGAAAACCTATAAATTGACCCCGCGCGAGTTCGCGTCAAAAATGGTACTCGACGTTCTGAAAACGACGGGAATTACCGCGACCGCGGGTATCGGCACTAACCTGTTCCTTGCCAAAGTCGCTATGGATATCGTAGCAAAGCACATTCCCGCCGATAAAAATGGCGTTCGTATCGCAAAATTGGACGAAATGTCGTTTAGGAGAATGCTTTGGGAGCACCGTCCGCTCACGGATTTCTGGCGCGTCGGCAGAGGGTACGCGAAAACGCTGGAGCAGAACGGAATGTACACGCTCGGCGACGTTGCGGAGCGCTCAACTTACGACGAGGATATGCTGTACAAGCTGTTCGGAGTGAACGCCGAGCTGCTGATAGATCACGCTTGGGGTATCGAGCCTACGACAATCGCCGATATAAAGGCATACAAGCCGCAGTCCAACAGTCTGAGCAACGGGCAAGTGCTGTCGGAGCCGTATTCCTGCGAAAAGGCGCGGCTCATAGTGCGGGAGATGGCGGATAATCTATCGCTCGACCTTGCCGAAAAAAATCTCGTTACCGACAAGCTGACGCTCACGGTCGGTTATGACGCGGAAAGTCTGACTGATCCGCGAATATCGGCAAATTATCAAGGCGAGATAACGACGGACTTTTACGGTCGAAGCATTCCGAAGCACGCGCACGGCACGGAAAATCTTGACCGCAAGACCTACTCTCCGCACACGATAGCGGACGCGGCGGTGAGGCTGTTTGACCGCATTATAAACTCAAAGCTGCTTGTGCGGCGCGTTACGATCTGCGCTTGTGACGTTACGGTGAAGTCCGTGCAGACCGCCGATTTCGAGGGTGAGCAGCTTGACCTGTTCACCGACTATGCGGAGCGAGAAAGGAAAGTTCTCGCTGAGCGCCGCGAGGAAAATATGCAGCTTGCCGTGCTGAAAATAAAACATAAGTTCGGAAAGAACGCAATTCTAAAGGGTATGAATTTCGAGGACGGAGCGACAATGCGGGAGCGCAATCAACAGATTGGAGGGCATAGAGCGTGAAGTACGATTATCTCATAAATCAGCCGCGACCCGCGAGTACGCGTCCGAAGATGTCCGCGGTCGACCGAGCCGCGCAGTTTTCGTCGTTCGCGGCGCTTATCGGTCTTGACGAACAACTAGACGAAACGGCGCGGCTTGTTGACAGTAAAATCGAACTGTCGGAGGACGAAGCCGCTATGCTCAATGGAAAATTTCAGGATTTGGCTCAAATGCTGAACAAGAACGGGAAACGACCGCAAATCAAGGTGCACTATTTCGTTCCCGACGAGCGCAAGAACGGCGGCGCTTACGTTACGAAAATCGGCGCGGTCAAGCGTATCGACGATGTTTTCTTCAAGCTGCTGTTTACGGACGGTGCGGAGATTGATGTCTCCGATGTACTTGACCTTGATATTATGGAGCAAGGCGGCTGAGAAATCGGTCGCTTTTGTTTATAAAAAGTATTGTTTGTATCTTGAGATCTCATTAACTATGGTAAACGCCAATATTAGGTGCTTGAAACGACGGTGCAAGTCACGTTATTTAAGTGTTGTAATAATGATTAAAAAATATGTGCGGGTTTTCATTCGTTATGTCACGCTTTTTTTGTTCGGGGCGGACGCTTTTTGGATATGACTTCCTCGTTTATTTCTTCAAGGCTGTCCATAAACTCCATCGGAATGATGTTGTATAATAAAACTTGACACCAAATTCTCAAAGAAGTATAATGCA
>CAJUMS010000159.1 GCA_910587465.1 uncultured Oscillospiraceae bacterium | reverse complement strand
TATTATATCATATTTTCTCTCGGTTGTCTATATCTTGGTTAGAGATTAGTATTATAGTCGCTCAACGCTCAATTTGCGTTTCTGGCACAATCTCAGCATTTAAGGCTGTGAGAATAATTTCTGAATGTGATTACGATTTAAGTCACTTTCAGATCCACAATATCTGCAGCATAGATATCCATCATATTTATTCCGCAGGTTATTTTGATATTGTCAATAGTAACGTTGACCTTCACAAAGCTGCCATCATCGGGAATTTCGGAGAGATCGGCTGTAATGTCTCCATAGGTGTTGCCGAGATAAACATGACCGTATTCGTTCTCCCAGTACATACCGCCGCGTGTGTTGATGCGCGGGAAGTGCACCGTGCCGGCGTCGGGATCGAAGCGGTAGCCCATAACCGGCATCGTACACTCGCACTCGCTCGGAACGAAGATAATATCTCCCGTCATGATCGAGTACTCGTCCTCCGCGGCGACGCACATATATCCCGTCATCGTGACCTCGCCCTCAAATGCCGCCATACCGCCCATAAAGTATATCTCGGGAAAGCCGAGCTCCGAGCCGAGCTTTATGGAGCCGTCGCCGAGAGTATACTCCGTGCTGTCAAGACCGTGCGCGAAATTAACCTGCGCCTCGGTCAGTGTAAGACCGCAGAACGTATCGCCGACGGAAACGCGCTTGTAGTCTTTTTTCGGCGTTTCGGAAATATCGGTGAACCGTGCCATTTCACTGTCGAAAACGTCCTCGTTGTCGCGGCTCGTGCGGCAGATACCCGACGGCTCGGCGAGGTAAACGAATCCGTCGCATACCACGCCCGAAAAATTATCCTCGGAGAACGTCTCGGGATCGCCGTCCGTGCCGTCGTTTGAGAAGATCATAGTAAGTTCCGAGCGGCGGATAACATCGCCGGAAAGTCCCACAAGGAATGTATCCTCGGGATCGTCCGCTTGCTCCGAGTTTTCGGGCTCGGAAGACCGCGGAACGCTTTCCGACAAGCTTTCGTTATTGCTTTTCGAACTGCTTTCGGTGGTGCTCTGCACTGCTCCGCCGTTGTCAGTGCTCTGCGGTACAGAGCTTTCGGGAATACTTACCGACGAGCTGTCAGAGCTAGGTTCGTCATTTGCGCAGCCCGTAAGAGCAGCCGCAAGGATCAATGCCAAAATTATACGATACTTTTTCATAAAAAAACTCCTGTCGTTTTTGTTGAGGTTTACAATTGGTTAAAATTCATTGTTTACAAATGATTTATAAACCTGTTGAAAACCTTTTTTTAATATGTCAAGTTTTATATTAAGACGGTATATCGGTAATAATGTACATGAAATACCGATTTTGATATAAAACCACAAAAGTGCACAAAAAAACTGCTAATATTTTGTTGAAAAAAGAACTTTACAAATAAAGAATAATAACTTAAAATATAGTAAGAGGATACTTTTGTTTTCTATGCCGCTGAAAGGAAATTTCACACAATGATCAAGAAATCTGTTACTATGAGCGACGTTGCCAAAGCAATGGGCGTCAGCACAGTTACCGTCTCAAAGGCGCTCGGTGACCGTGAGGGCGTGTCTGAGGCGCTCCGCGAGCGTATCAAGCAGAAAGCCACCGAAATGGGATACCGCGCTCACACGGGCGGTCACGCGCAGAACGACGGGCTTACCTATAATATAGGCATCGTCGTTGCAAAGCGCTTTATCAGCGAACCGTCGGCGTTCTATTGGATAATGTACAAATACCTCGTCGAGCTGCTGCAAAAGCAGAACTATTACGGAATGCTGGAGGTAGTCGAGGACGGAGCGGACAGCCCTTGTGAAATACCGAATTCCGTGCGTGACCGCAAGGTCGATGGGCTTATCCTGCTCGGTCAGTTTTCCGACAAGTATATCGACAAGCTGATGCAGTATTATATTCCGACCGTTTTTCTCGATTTTTACGGCAGCCGCGATGACGCAGACACCGTATTGTCCGACAATTTCTATGGCGCGTATATCCTCACCACGCACCTTATCGTCAACGGACACCGCCGCATAGGATTTCTCGGAAGTATTGGCAGCACGTCAAGCATTCAGGACAGATACCTCGGCTATTACAAAGCGCTCCTTGAGAACCGCCTGCCTCTGCGGCAGGACTGGATAGTAGGCGACCGCTCTTACGAGGGAGAGATACATAAGTCGTTCGAGCTGCCCAAAGATCTCCCGACGGCGTTTGTCTGCAACTGCGATGAGAGCGCGTTCAAGCTCGTAAGTCAGCTGCGCGATATGGGTCTGCGCATACCCGACGATATCTCTGTCGCGGGCTACGACAATCACGTTTACTCAACGATGTGCCAGCCGCACCTCACCACCATGGATGTAAACAGTCGTCAAATGGCGTCCGAGGCGGTTGAAATAATCCTCCACAAGATACGTGACGGCAGCTATAAGCGCGGCAGGACGCTCGTAATGGGCAAGCTAGTTTTGCGAGACAGCGTAAAAAATCTGCGCGTTACAAATGAATAATCACCGAGCCGCGGCATGATCGCGGCTTTTCCGTGCGAAAAAACCAAGCCAAGCGGCTCTCCCGGGGAGGGAAAGCCGCGGATCGTGATTGTTTACTTGTTCATTCGCTTGATGGCAAGTTCTATCGCCATAATGGAATCGTTCACGTCGGTAATATTCTCGACCGCCGTCTCAAGCGGGTGCGGACCGTCTTTTGCGTCGTTGAGTATCGCGGGAACGATCTCGCCCGCGTTTACGGTGACGTTGTTTTCCTCAAGCAACTCCTTAGCGGGCTGACTGATAACGTCGGCATAAATCTCGCGCACTCCAAGAATGATGTGCAGATATGCCGCCGCTCTGCCGACTACCTTGTCGCAAAGCCTCCAGCCTGCGTACTTGTTCCCGCTGTACAGCCAGTCCAGCAGCGGCTGCAGGCCCTTATCCTTGCTCTTGAACATAATATTGTCCAGTGTAATAACGCAGGTGTACCCCTCAAAAATCATTGCTTCCTTAGCTCTTTCAAGATCCTGATGCATAATATTACCTCCTTATTTTAAAAGCAAAATCTCGCACCGTCCGCACTTCGTGCGTATCAGCCAAGCGCCATTGCCTACGCTGCACTTCGTTTCGCTGCGGTAATGGTGCTTGTTTGCGAATTTCTCTATGCGACGCCGTTAATCGGCAATAATATTTATAATCAGCTAATGCCCAGCATTTTGTTGAAATCGGCAAGCGCCTCGGATATCTTTATCTGCTGCGGACAAACCGCCTCACAGCTGCGGCAGCCGATACACGATGAAGGCTGCTTATCCTGCGGAACAGCGCCGAGCGCCATAGGCGCGATAAATCCTCCGCCCGTAAGCTTGTGCTCGTTGTACAGCTCCAGTAAATTCGGGATATCCAGACCCTGCGGACAGTGCGCCGTGCAGTAATGACAAGCCGTGCATGGAACAGTGCCGCCGTTTATCATTTCCGCAGCGATAGCGGCTAGCGTGGTCATCTCCTTGTCGGAGAGCGGCTTTGCTTCTTCATATACCGCGATGTTCTCCTTGAGCTGCTCGAAATTCGACATACCCGAAAGCGTGACCTTTATCTCGGGAATGCTCTGCAAAAACCTGAACGCCCATTCCGCGGGCGAAGCCTCGGGACGGAGCTTTTTCAGCGTTTCGGCATACTTTTCGGGCAGATTTGCAAGCTTTCCTCCGCGCACTGGCTCCATTACCCATATGGGAATATTATGCTCGCTGTACAGCTTGACCTTGCCCGCGGCGTTCTGGAACGTCCAGTCGAGCCAGTTGACCTGCAATTGACCGAATTCCATATATTCGCCGTACTTTCCGATAAACTTTTCCAGCACGGGCATTTCGCCGTGCGCAGAAAAACCGAGATGGCGTATCCTGCCATTCTTTTTCTGTTCGATAAGATAATCGAAAATTCCGTATTTCGGGTCGAGATACTGCTCGATATTCATCTCGCAGACGTTGTGGAACAGGTAAAAGTCGAAATATTCAACCTGACATTTTTTCAGCTGCTCCTCGAATATCTCTTTTACCTTGCCCATATTCGCGAGATCGTATCCCGGGAACTTATCCGCGAGTTTAAAGCTTTCGCGCGGATAGCTTTTCAGCGCGTTTCCGACCGCCAGTTCCGAGTTTCCCGCGTGATATCCCCACGCGGTATCATAATAATTGATCCCGTGCTCCATTGCGTAGCCGATCATTTCATCGGTTTTCGCCTGATCGACGCAGCCGTCTTCGCCGTCGATAAGCGGAAGCCGCATACAGCCCAATCCGAGAGACGAGAGCTTTTCACCGTGAAAATCACTGTATATCATAAAAAACTCCTACTATAATATATTTATCGGGTAAATCCACGGCAAGCCAGCCATGGTTTAC
>CAJUMS010000158.1 GCA_910587465.1 uncultured Oscillospiraceae bacterium | reverse complement strand
CAAGTTGAAAGCTACATTTTTAGTGCTAATTGCACAAAGAATGTAGCTTTTTCTTTTGCACAATAACTAACCGCGGGTTTAAACAGCCTGCGGTTTTCTGTTTGGAGGAAGCATGAACAAACTCAAAGTTGCGGCATATTGTCGAGTCAGCACTAATCATGAGGAACAGGAATCGAGCCTTAAGGCACAAGTGTCATATTATAAAAAGCTGATTTGGGTGAAACACGCTGGATACGTTAAAAACGTTATATGAACTTTTCAGCTTAGGCGTTAAAGTCTATTTTGAAAAGGAGAATTCAAACAACTATGATAAGGAGATGCAAACAATGATGGAAATTTATGTGGGATTTGCACAAGAAGAAAGCAAGAGCATGAGCGATAATATTAAATGGGGCATTCGTGAGAGAATGAGAGAGGGAAAGGTTTTTATCAATTGCACACGATTTTTAGGTTACACCAAAGATAAAAACGGTAAATTGGTCGTTGTAGAATCTGAGGCTGTTATTGTTAGAAAGATATTTGAATTGTACCTCAATGGCTTCGGTGTTCGTAAGATTAAGAAATACCTTGAGGAAAACGGTATCAAAACTGTAACAGGCAAGGATGTTTGGAGCACCTCAACGATTGACCGCATTCTATCCAATGAAAAGTACGTCGGTGATGTGCTTATGCAGAAAAGCTTTACCGAGGACTTTCTGACCGGAAAGCGAAAAAAGAATGAAGGTGAACTGGCGATGTATTTCATTGAAAATGATCATGAAGCAATTATTAGCAGAGATGTGTTCGCAACAGTGCAGGAAATGAAAAACAGGTAAAATCGATGCGGAGGCAAGAGAACCGTTCGCTGCATGCTGCTTTTTATTTAAGCCGCATGAAAAACGGCTTGTAAATTATCGGACGATATGTTATAATAGAAAAAGACATTCGCATTCCCGAGGAATACGGATGTTAATTCTTATTACAAAAGGGTTTTACGATTTTGGCGAAAGGAAGCCTTGTATGCAGACAGAGATGACGCACGGACCGATCATGAGATCAATGCTGAGCTTTGCCGCTCCTATGGTGCTTGGCAATCTGCTTCAGCAGTGCTATAACATTGCCGACACGCTGATCGTTGGCAGATATCTGGGCTCGGACGCTCTGGCGGCGGTAGGATCCTCGTTTACGCTTATGACATTCCTGACCTCTATCCTATTGGGCTTATGCATGGGCAGCGGGGCGTTCTTCTCAATACGCTTCGGCGAGAAGGACGAAAAGGGGCTGAAGGACGGCGTCTGCGCGTCGTTTGTGCTCATTTTGTCGCTGACCGTCATTCTCAATATTGTTGCGTTTATCCTGTTGGACAAGGTGAAAATTTTCATGAATATCCCGTCCGAGGTCTGGGAGTATATGAGGGATTATCTTGCGGTTATTTTCTGCGGGATCTTCGCCACGTTTCTCTACAACTACTTCGCTTCTCTGCTGAGGGCGGTGGGAAATTCCGTTGTGCCGCTTGTGTTTCTCGCAGCTTCGGCGGTGCTGAATATCGGACTTGACTTTTTGTTCGTATTGGTTTTAAAGCGCGGAGTATCGGGCGCGGCGGAGGCTACCTTGATCGCACAGTATCTTTCGGGGATCGGAATCGTCGTTTATTCCGTAAAACGCGTTCCGTATTTAAAGCTTAAAAAAGAGGAGCTTCGTATAAAACGCGGGTGTATGAGGAAGATCATGGGATTTTCCATACTTACCTGTATCCAGCAGTCCGTTATGAATTTGGGCATTTTGTTGGTACAGGGCATAGTCAACAGCTTCGGCTCTTCGGTTATGACGGCTTTTGCCGCCGCAGTCAAGATCGACGCATTTGCGTATATGCCCGTACAGGATTTCGGAAACGCGTTCTCCACCTTTATCGCTCAAAACTACGGAGCAAAAAAGCCCAAACGTATCCGACGCGGATTAAAGGGCGCCGCCGCAGTATCAATGATCTTCTGCGCGGTAATATCCGCCGCCGTATGGATATTCGCGAATCCGCTTATGCGAATGTTTGTGAATGTGGAAGAAACAGAGATCATCGCGGAGGGCGTGCGTTATCTGCATATCGAGGGCACTTTTTATTTCGGGATCGGGTGTCTGTTCCTGTTGTACGGATTTTATCGGGCGCTGGGCAAGCCGCGTATGTCGGTGGTGCTTACCGTGCTTTCCCTCGGAACGCGTGTGCTTTTGGCGTATATGCTTTCCTCCATTCCCGAAGTCGGAGTGGCGGGGATATGGTGGTCGGTTCCCATCGGCTGGTTTCTGGCGGATGCGGTCGGTATCGTCTATTATGTAATTAGAAAGAAAAGCTTGTTGAGCAACAGCACGGCGATATCGGAAAATTCAATATGAACCTACACAGAATGATATTGAGCATAACTCGATTCATTGAGAGAAACCGCTTGGATTGTTCTCTTTTCTGTGTTTTCTTACATTATGTAAGAAAATCTTTTTGGTCACGATGTCACATACATTAAACCGCTGTAAACCGTGTTAAACGGCTCTATACAGCGGTTTTTCTTTATCTTGCGTTGCAGTTCAAGCTGCAATTTTGCAGTCGGAAGTGTCGTATTATCACACGGATTTCCAAGAAAATCACACGGATAGAGCGCGGAAGTGAGCCAAACTTACAAATCAAAATAGCCGATCAGAGGGTGCTTTCGGCCGGTTAGTCTGTCCGTTGAACATTCTTTAGACCACGGTTGTGTAATAACCATTATTTAACCAATCTCTTCCAATGGAACAGAATGACGGACGGGCGTTTTCATTATTCTGAACAATTCTACTTCATGGAGGATATTTCAATGAACATTTTAGAAGGTTTGTATTTTGGAAGCCAGATCCCATTTGATGAGGTTGACATGGACTGCCCCGACTACTATAAAGCCGGCAAAGAGGTCGAGAGGCTCAAGGCAAAGATGCTCGAGCTTCACCCCGATCTGAAGCAGCTTATGGAAGAACTCTCCGACGCTCAAATGGAACAGGTGGAACTTAGTAGGTTTCACGAGTTTTCGGTGGGGTTCCGAGTTGGGGCGCAGTTGATGCTTGAGATGACAAAAGAGCTTTAATGCACAGGAGCCGGTCTCGCGAGAGATCGGCTCCATTTTATTTATCGTCCAGATCCGACATCACCAGAAAATCTTTCAGCTTTATATGCCGCACAACGCTTGTGGAATAGTCAATATCGTCGTTGGTTATCATTATCTTCTGCGAAATGTTATCTATGCCCTTGAACGCCTCGAACTCACGCTCATAAGCCTTGTCTTCGGCAATACTGTACGCGACTTGAATATAATACTTCTTGTTTCCTTGTTGAGCAAGAAAGTCGATCTCTTTACCGGAGTTGTTGTAAACCCAAATGTTGTATCCCATATATACAAGCTCGTTGTAAACAATGTTTTCAAGGTTATGAGTGAGATCAAAGCGGTTATCCATACATCTTATAGAATTGAAGGCAACATCGGCATCATAAATTTTCACATAGTAGCTAAGCTCCTTCTTGGTGCGCGTTGAATACTGCTTGATAGACTCGATTATATACGCTTCCTCAAGGTAGTCGAGATACTTCATGATCGTATTTACCGAACAGGATTCGTATTCTTTTTTAATGTAGTCATGGATCGACTTCGCCGAGAATATCCGTCCGTTGGAACGCAAAACGAAGTTCACAAGGCTCTTAAACAAGCTTTCTTGCGAATCTTGTAACGATGAACCAAATCATTGATGATAATCATATCGTCCAGATCTTCAAGGTATCTGTGCTGTGCTTCCGGACTGTTGAATTCAAAGCGTTTCGGGAACCCGCCCCAGACAAGGTAGTCAGTGACCGAAAACTCCTTGCCCAGTTTCTTACCATATTCCAGAATTTCTTTATAGACAAACGAGCGAACTCGGAACGACACATATCTTCCACTGAGTTCCTTAGTGAACTCGCCCGACAGCAGCCTTGAGTTAGAACCCGTGATAAAGAGCGAATAATCATAGAGCCGTAAGGTCTTGCAAGCATCCTGCCAACCGTCCAGCACTTGAATTTCATCGAAGAACAGATAGCACTTTCCGTTTTTGCGATGATTTTCGACATAATCTATCAGAGCAGTGCCGTCCGCGATGTTCGCGGAAACACGCTTGTCCTCAAAGTTCAGGATGATGATGTTATCCATTTTCTGTTTGATCTCATCCATGATCTGCTGCAAAATGACAGACTTTCCCGACCGGCGGATGCCTGTAATAATTTTTATCAAATCGGAAGCATAAAAATCGCGGACGGGCTTGATGTAGTGTTCTCTGTAAATCATACTATCACCTCTATTTATATTATACTTAAGGCAACACCGCACAAACCTGTTGCAAATTGGTGAAAAATAAGGTATAATA
>CAJUMS010000157.1 GCA_910587465.1 uncultured Oscillospiraceae bacterium | reverse complement strand
TGCATTATACTTCTTTGAGAATTTGGTGTCAAGTTTTATTATACAACATCATTATGCTGTTTTCAAGGATTTGAGTTCGTGCTTTACGTTTTATTTCGGATTTATCTTCGGTTGAGAAATCCATTCCCGCGTTTTGGAGATAAAACAAGCTGTCTGCTGTAAAATCCAATGAGCTGCTTCCATTGAACGCTTGCATTGAACCCTCGTCATCATACGAATTGCGGTTGGAACTGCTAATTGCAAGTACAGGTACTCCGAATTTGTACGAAAAATCTTTTAAATTATAAACTACTTCGTCAATTCTTTGTTTGTCCGAAACTCTATCATTGACAATAAATGATAAAATTTGAATGTAATCAATTATTACCAAAAACCGCTCGTGAGTTTTCGCGTAATTAGCCAAAGTATGCTTAAACCCTTCATAGCCTTTATTTTTTCGTGAGATAATTTCTCGATCATAATATGTGATTCGAGAACAGTATTGTTCATATTCCGATATAGCGTTCTCAATTGCTTCCTTCTCTTTCGAGGAATACGAATCGGCATATCGGTGAGTTCGTATATCGTATGCGGATTTAGCCAAATAATGTTTCCCCGTACTTGTGGAAGTTGTCTGTTCTCCGTATTTCAAGTACAAATGTCGGCTTATGCTTTGTGATATAAGCTTTTGTGGGTTCATTTCAAGGCTTATATAAAGGACATCAATTCCCGATTGTGCGCCTTGGTCTGCCATTTGAGTACAAAGAGTAGTTTTACCTTTTGATGGTTTTGCGCTTAATATATGTAAACCGTCGGGAAATCCTCCCTTTAAAAAACCATCAAATTGTTTAAACCCGGTCGGAACGCAGAACGAAGGTTCATATTTGAAATCCTTAAAACGACTTAATATGCTTTTGGTATCGGTCGGTTTTAAATTGTATTCCGAACTATTCTTTTTATCGGTATTCTTGCTTTCGCTTATTTTTTCTTCAATCATAATTTATCCTCCAAAATAATAATTTGATTTAAAACAACAGAAATCTTTAGTGCTGTTTATCGGATAGGAACAAAATCCACGCGACCGCGAAACGGAGTGTAGCGAGTCGCGGGATTGATATACGTAACTTACAATACATACGTTACATACGGAAATTTTGCCAAGTCTGTAAAGCCGCTTTACATAAGGCTTCACAGGCATTTTTCGAAGCGAGTGAGTATACAAAATCCCATAAGTGAGTATACAAAATCCCATAAGTGAGTATACATTTTCCCATAAGTGAGTATACAAAATCACCCAAGTGAAAAATCAGCGAAAAGTCAATTTAACTTAATTATAATGCCAATTTTTTCACGTCCGAGGGTTTCAACCTCGTAACTTAAAATTTCTTTCTTTTTAATCAGTTCGTTTAACAAATCGAAAATGTAATTTCTCATTCTCATTTTTTCGGTTTTGTTCATATCAGAAAGACCACATTCGGAAAACATTGTATCGAAACGAATCAATTTGTTGCTAACATTATTTTTCGCATTTTTCAACAAGTCGATTCGATTTATAAGGTATTCCTTTAACAGGACTCTCTTTCTGGTGCTTTTTAATGAGGGTATGTTTTTGTTCTCGATTTTTGTCGCAGTGACTTGATTAACTTTTTTTGAGTAGTTGAACAGCGGCGGAAGCTCCATTATAAAAAACGCTTGAACTTCGTGTCCTCTTATTCGAGCGACTATTTCTTTCGCGTAGATCATATTCTGACGCTTTATGATATAATCGTTCAAGCAACTTTCGCTTTGATAATCTTTGGAAGATATGAGCTTATTCATAATTGCGTGTTCTCGCCAATCAAACTCTAAAATCGTACACATCATTCTATGGACGCTATCCGTCACTTCCTGAACTTGTGCTTCTGTCGTTGGGTCGGTTCCCGTGAATGTTTGGTAAATCATCTTTGAGGTCATTACAGTTTCCTTGCCCAGACGGTCTAACTCTTCATACAAGGTGCATATTGCCGAAAAGACGTGCTTGTCATAGAGGTTAATATTCGCAGGGAGTTTCATTTCACTTATCATCTGAAAACAACTTACATCTCTGATATATCGGTGCTTTTTTGCTTTTCTACCCGAAATCTCAATGTCTTGCGGGTTTAAAAACGCTTCAATATTGGTACTGTTAAATACACAGTTTGCAACTTTAGTATTTGGACTCATTAGACTTTTGGGTTTTACAAGGCTTATTTTCGGCATATCTCCTTTATCTATGCAGGGCTGTGCCAAAATATTTTCAATGTGCCGAATTTCAAGGCTTAATATTTCCGCCATAATGTCATTTTGTCGTTCTTCGCTGCATTCATTGAAATCCTGTTTGTACAAGACCGACTGGATCTCGTTTAAAATTAAATGACGGTTCTTTTCGAGAATTTCCATAGAAGACTTGTCATGGATATCTTCCTTGAAGCCCGATATAAGGTCGTCAGCTTCTTGAATAACCGACGCCATTACATTATCAGCTACTTGTGGAGTTGTGCTTGTTATCAAAATTTCTTTCCTTTCTTAACCAGCTAAATGTTCAGGTAAGTCAAGAACATCAACTATTTTCTTTGCTATCTTATAAGAACCGTTAATCCCATTTAGAAAACTATTGACATAAGAATATGAATATCCTGTCGCTTTTGCTAAATCGGCATAACGCCATTTTCTTAGAGCTAGCTGTTTTAAAATCTCAGCTCTTAACGTACAATAGTCTGTGAGGTTCTCTCTTGCTCTTTTCATCAAATCATCCCCTTTCTTAAAATAATTAGCCGGTCTGCGTTGATTGGTACCGCCTGTAATCTTATTATAGCACAATTATATTATGAAGTCAATAGAATTTTTACAAAACATTGATAAGTTTTGCATATTCGTGAAAATTGCACAAAAAGCAAGCCATATCAACTTCAAATTAGTAGATATGGCTTAAAATATTTGATTTTTGCGTTACTTTTCGGTTTCTAACCAATTAAGGTACGCGTTCCAGTCTTTTCTGAACATATATATGTCCGCGTCGGTCGTGAGCGTTGCTCCGAAATATTCCCAGAGCTTTTCCGACGAGGTGAAGTCGGGTTCTTCGCCCTTTACATACTTCTGATAGCCTCGGTTGAGCTGCCCACTACGATATACATTGAAATAACTCCCTGCAAATCCGAACGACGAGAAAACCCTTGTCAGCAACGTTTTAATGTTGGTGTGATTATTCGCTTGTTTTTTAGTACGGATAACCTCGTTTCCATGATAATCGCACGTTACAAAATGCGTTTTGCCATTTACTGTGCGCGTCCCGACAAAAGTCGTTGCGTTTTTATATCTTGTGAATATCTTGTCGATCTGCGGAATGTCGGCAAAGGAATAATCCTTGCCCGCCGATACGACCTTTTTATCGAGGTCTATCGCCGACAGCGGCACTTGCAGCACGATGTTCTGCGGTACGCCTATCCACGCAAGGTACAATATTACCTCGCCCATTGTGAGCTGATCGCACTGTTCGCTTTCGGGCGAATATTTTAAAAACGGCATTTTCTCAAAACGCGCGTTCTGTATTCCTTTATATAAAGTATCAAAATCTTTGATATAATTCTTCCGATAGGTCATTTTTACGTTGCCGAGCGTTTCCGCTGCTGGCTTTTCCCCAATCGCGTTGAGAAATTTAATCAGACGGGATTTTTGCGTTGGAAAACTTGACGGGGTTTTGTAATACTCATTGAAAAAATCCTTGAAGTCGCTCTCGGAATAGACTTCAATATCCTTGCCGTTTTTTGAGAAAAATTTCAAGAACGTCTTTACGCCGTTTGTTACGCTTTGGTCGTACTGATTTTCTTTCAAATAGGTATCTGCCTTGTTAAGGAAGTTAGCGATTTTTTCTTGAACAGTATTTCCCAAAATAAAACCCTCTTTCCTTGTGTTTTGTTTTTGTTGCTAGTATTATACCATAAAACAGGCAATTTGTCAAGAGGTTTCCCGAAATAATTGATAAGTATTGCACAATATTCTTTGCAATTTGTATATCTTTTGAATACGTATATTTTACATTTTGTAATATTATGTAAACTCCTTCCTTATTATAATAGATACGGTTATGATAAACTGTAATGTCATAGCCGCTCTTTTTGTTGGTATTATAAAAAAGGCGATACCTGTTAAAGATACCACCCTTTTATTTTCATTTTACGGGAATATTTCGCCCGTCCTCGCCTAGCCTTACCTCGCCATACCGTGCCAAGCCTAGCCACGCCTTGCCTCGCCATTGATAATATTATACACCATTTTTTACGATTTGTCAAGTGTTTTTTATATTTTTTCTTAAAGGGACATTTTGTCCCTTTAAGAATTTATTGTAGCTTTAGCGCAAAAAACCACCGCTTGAAGCGGTGGAATAAAAATCT
>CAJUMS010000156.1 GCA_910587465.1 uncultured Oscillospiraceae bacterium | reverse complement strand
CGCGGAGGCGGTCGAGCGTTGCGCGAGCGGTGGTATCGTCTTTGGTTTCTCGCGGAGTCATTCGCGTTATAAGCGTTTTGCTGTCGTAATTGGTGGTTACGATTATCGGCAAATACGCTTCATAACGCGCATTTATGATATTATATATCGTGGATACAGCCCATTCGGTAGGCGGTTCTTTCCCCATATCGTCAATGATAAGCAGCGGAACGGTTCTGTATAAGTGCAAAATTCGCGCTTCCTCGCCCTCATACTTGAACGACTGTTTTATTCGTCCGAGCAGATCAATCATAGTCGCGCATACAACAGGTTTGCCTTGCTGTATAAGACAGTTTGCGATTGCAGCGGCAAGATGAGTTTTCCCCGTTCCGGGTTCGCCGCAGATGAATAGCCCGTTCTTGCCGGGTTCGGGAGGGTCCGCGCAAGGGAGCATTTTATCGAAATTGTTCACATATTCTAGAGCGGTTGTGTGAGCTTTACGGTTATTATCATCAACCTTGAAAGTCTCAAACGTCCGCCGCAAAAAACGCTCCCCCATACCGCTTTGACCAATTATACGCTTTATGCGTTCTTGAAGTTCGCGATCCCTTTTTGCTTGTTCTTCGGCAGCTTTAGCCGCTCGTGCTTCGGCTTTCTGCCGCTCATTTTCCGCTATCCCCTCCGGACAAGTACAAGGTTCAAGGAACGGCATATAAATCGGCATATTTCCGATCATGATCTTTTGATGATGCCGTAATGCTCCGCAAAACTCGCACGGTTCGGGCGGTGGTTCTGCCGCTATTTCGGGCGAATCATCCGTTTTTCTACTGTCCGTTAAATCCTCGCAGCCAGTCGCTTTCGGACTTTGTTTTAGGTCGAGAATTTGCGCTAATTTTTTCGTTTTGTACCTCACTTTCATCTTCCCAACGCCGACCGTTAAGCCATGTGGCGGGGTAAGGTATGTATTGACCGCCGTCCTTAGTCCACTGAACGGAATGCTTTTGCTGTTCCAAAGAGTTAAGGATAGTGTTCAATAATGCCTCATCGGGATTTAGTTTCTGAAAGACTTTTAAAGCCTGTTGTTTTGCGGTTTTCTTCGGATAAGCAGCCCAGAACTGATCAAAGCTCTTTTCAAGCCGCTCACCCTCGCGCGCACGCGCGTTCTTGGGTTCTTTAACTTCTTTATCTTCTTTACTTAATAAAGAAGTCTGGTTGCAATCTGGTTGACAAGTGGTTGATGTGCGGTTGTCAATGTGGTTGCCGTCTGTTTCACAAGCATAGTCAATCACTTTAACAATGCTGTTTTTGCCCTCTCGCTTAATGGTTATTTTGTTGGTTGCTTTCAAACGGTCGAGAACGGTTCTAACCTGTTGACGAGATAATCCGCTTTGTTGAGCTATTTCAGACTGATTTGTCAGCAGTTCTCCGCGCTCCAGCTTTACACCGTGATACTCGGTATCTTTCCAAGCTGCAAGCAAGAGGAATTTAGCGTAAACCCCAAAAGTCACGATATCGTCAGCCCAAGCCCAATCCAGCAAATCTCGGTTAAGTTTTACAAAACCTGCCATTATGTACACCTCACCGCAGAGAGATTGGCGCAATTCTGGGCGCATTTTCGGTCTGGGGAGCGGCTTGTCGTGTAGTCGCTCCTTGCGGTATGCCCGTGTTCAAAAAGGCTATGACACTGTCAATATTAACCAAGTTTTTACGACCAGCGCGAACAGACACTACATCACCATTCGCGACCGCCGCCCTTACGAAATGGACAGGGAGACCTAAAATCTTGGCGGTACTGACTATCGTTTCCATTTGCGGGATTTTAAGGGGCGTTATGGTGGTATCATCAGAGTTGTATTGAGCCAGCCGCTCTAACAGAGCATGGCGGTTGCTGTATGTCAATCCAGCCTTCTTGATTTCCATTATGCCGTTATCCATTACACATTCCCTCCGTTCTCCTTGATGTACTTTTTAACACCGCGTAAAGCCGCTCGTGCGCTCTTTATCCTAGCGTTCTGCTGCCGTAAATAAGCATAAGCCTCGCTTACATTGCACGGCAAATAATAGCCGCCTTTGCGTTCCTCACATGTAGAGCAGATCGGCTCACCGTTTACACGGGCTTGATAAACGAGCCGCCGAGCAACACGATCTTTCGTGCCGGTCACGATAGCTAAATCCTTATTAGAAATAGCATTTTCTTCCCCATAGGGAATGTAATCTGTAATTTTCAAATTTTCCTCGCTTTCCGGTTGAAAAGCTCCGAAAAATGTGCTATAATAGCTTTGGAGCTTTATAAACCTATTGACTGTGGTTAGAGTTCCGTCTTGCCGTTCGGTGTTCCAGCACCGGGCGGCTTTTTAGTTTTCCTTTGTTGCCTTAAGCTTGGCGATAGCTTCTTTGACTGCTGCAACAGCTTTTTCGTCAAACGGCTTACGCAGCTTACGAGAGAAATTCCCGTCATTCATTCCGAGTTTGTCGGCAACTTGCCAGCACTTCAAGCCGCTCTCCAGAATAAGAGCCTTTATCTCCTGTCCGCTCAATTTCTTCACCTCCCTTGCTTGATGTTGTTATAATTATAACACGATATTCAATGAATGTCAAGTACATTTTATAAAATACACCAATTTTCATTTTTAGGTTTATTTTTGCGAAAATTTATAAAAGAGTATTGACAAATACAAAAAGATGTGATATTATAATGATAACAACAACATTGAAAAGAGGTTATGTATTATGTTCAATTCTCAAATTTTTGCGGAAAGATTAAAAAGTGCTAGAAATAAAAAACACCTGTCACAAGCGGAGCTTGCAAAAGGCGTTGGTGTTTCTGCTGCCACGATCTCAAGCTATGAAACGCCGAACGGCACTAAAATTCCCGCGCTGGATAAGGCGGCGGCAATAGCTTCGGAGCTGGATGTTAGCTTGGATTGGCTTTGCGGAAATAAAAACCAGTGCGAAGATGTTACAGATTTTGACAAAAACACATATTTGCGCGCTTTGGTTATCGTATTATCTGAAGCAAATACGGATTTTTCAGAGAACGGAGACAAGGGGTGTATAACTTTTAATTTCCATCCTTTGACATACTTTGCGAAAAGAGTTCGCGATGTTCTTAACGTGTATCGTGCCGGAACTTTGTCTAAAGACCTATACGAAACCTGTGTGAAAAAAATAATTGAAGACTGTTCTGATTACAACATTTTTGGGGACGCTTTTTTACGAAAGGCGGAGATCGACGAGTTATATAACGGGTTGATGACTATTCTATCAGGTGATCCCGAAGTCAAGCCTGGAATATATTCAACGGAAGTAACTCCGCCGTTTGAACCTACGCGACAGGTAAGTATATTTGTTTCGGAGCAGATTATAGAAGAATTGAGGTGAAAGCAATGGCTAACATCACCCCGCGCCGCGACAAGAACGGCAACATCACAAGCTACACGATCAGAGTGTATCACGGCTACGACAGCAGCGGAAAGCGGCTCAAACCATTCACAACGTCCTACAAGCCCGAAAAGGGAATGACAGTAAAGCAAGCTGAAAAAGCCGCTCAGAAGTTTGCTGACGAGTTTGAGAGCGAGTGCTTGCATTATGGTGAAGCCAATTCAAGTATGCGGTTTGCGGATTTTATCCCTAAGTATCTTGAAACAACGAAAAGTACACTAGCTCCGACTACTCACGAATACTATACACGGATAATAAACGATCTGATTATACCCGCTTTCGGTCACTTGAAGTTCAAGGACATTACTCCCTCTCACGTTCAGCAATTCATTCAGCAGCTTGCGAGTGCGCCGAAAGAGAAGCGGAACAGTCAGCCTGTCGAGAACGGAGAAACGCTTTCGCCATCGTCTATTCGCCGCTACTTGACGGTGTTACAGTCGATATTCAAGCAAGCCGTGAAGCTGGGGCTTATTTCGGACAGCCCCGCAAAGGTCGAGCGGCTAACGCTGCCGAAAGCCCAATCCCCGAAGATCGAGATTTTCACCAAGCAAGAAGCCGCTCAAATGCTCGAGGCTCTGGAGAACGAGGATTTACAGTTCCAGACGCTGATACAGCTCGCGATCTTCACGGGAGCGCGGCGCGGTGAGCTGGTTGCGCTGAAATTCTCGGATATAGACTTTGAACAGCGCAAAATCACAATCGAGCGAGCGGCTTATAAAATCAAAGGTCAGCCGCTCGCCACCAAGCCGCCGAAAGACTATGAAACGCGAACCGTTACGATAAACGAGAGCTGTTGCGAGTTGTTAAAGCTGCTCAAAGCGGAGAAAATCGAGAGCGCACAGCGGCTCGGTTCTCAATGGCTCGGCGGCAATTGGGTATTCACGCAATGGAACGGCGAGATGATGAACCCAATGACACCGACAAAGCAATTTTCAAAGTTCCTCGCGCGGAACGGACTGAAACACCGAAAATTCCACAGCCTACGGCATACATCAGCCACGCTCTTACTTTACGCGGGAGTAAACATCAAGCAAGTACAAGGTCGGTTAGGTCACGGTGTGATTTTGTCAATATAACTTTACACAATTTTCTCAAAAAAAACGAGTTTTTT
>CAJUMS010000155.1 GCA_910587465.1 uncultured Oscillospiraceae bacterium | reverse complement strand
TGCATTATACTTCTTTGAGAATTTGGTGTCAAGTTTTATTATACAACATCATCTTTAAGCCCGCGTATTCGCACAATCAGCAGAAATTCTCTTGCCGTAGCGGTCATCGCCTGAATATGATCGAGGTGCTGCGCGTCCTGTTCGAGCAGCTTTCGCACAGCAGGATTTTCCTCTTTTTTCGCGAGTGACTTCAAATGATTTTTGTTGCTCTCAAAGCTCTCTCGCGAGTTTACGCACAGCATCTCGATCTCCGTCAAGCCCTTGAGAACGCTCATCAGCGAATATATTTTCGCCGATAATCCCGCTTCCGACATCACCGAAATATTGCTCGGTTTGATACTGAAAAAGACCGCCTCGTTTGAAGCGGTCTTTAAAGAATATTCGGTTATGCCCTTGATGCCGAGGAGCTGTTTTGTTGACTGCTGCGGCGTATTTTTCTTTTTCGCCAATTATTTGTTACCTCCGTTCTGTTTCCTGAGCGCCGCAAGGATCGCCCTGACCTCGTCTTTGGTTAGGCTGCTCCCCGACAGCGCAAGTGAATCGTAAGTGAAATCAACCTCGAAATCTTCCTCAATCTTTCTGCGGATTTCCTCTGGTATTTCACGCTTTTTCAGCTCGTCCATCTTCTCTTGAATGCGCTTGTAGTCCATGCTCCCAACTCCTTTCGAACACAGTATACCACAACCGTTTTGAGAAGTCCAGCTAAATTTTCCACCGATATTCCTGCTGTTCCACAAAGAAATATTTCACGGCGTATTTGATAAAATCGAGAATACTTGTATCCTCGAACCGTATCGCCAGAAAGCCGTAAACGATGGTGGCGATCAGCGGAACCGAAAAACCCGTCTGCGCCATAGCGAACACGGCGATCAGTGCGCCGATTCCAATCACGACGAGATCTTTGAGCCGCCACAGAAACAGCATCGGCGCGGCTTTCAAATTGTCGGGATAAATGTACATATTATCTCCTTTCTCACGGCTTCTTCGCCACAGCGGTCACCATCTGCTTGAGATGTACCGCCGACTGCGCCGTATTGATCACGCCGTTTATGTTGGGACGCACCGAGGTTTCCAATCCGAACATTCCCGCGATCCTCGGAATTTCTCCCGCCGCGAGCATAATTCCCAAGCCGAGCAGCCAGTGATCTTTGAAGAGAATTAAGCCACAGACAAGCATTGTCGACTGCAGAAAAGCGGTCAAACAGGTCGCTATAACTTGCTTTACCCACATCACGAAGCCGTCGTTGAAGCCGCGCGGAACAGAGAACATATACAGCGATCCGATGGCGATTTGTATCAGCAGAATGCCGCCGCGCTTGATACTTGCGAAAAACACCTTGATAACACTATAGCCCATCATTATCGCGATAAGTATTCCCAAAAGCGGACCGAATAAAAATCCGTTGATCACATCAAGGCAGGCGTTGAGCAGCGTTCCGCTCCCCTCGGGGCTTATTAAACCCGTCATGTCGCTTGACATACTGCTTTGCAGCGCCACCGTAAATCCATATAATTGCACGGGAACAGTGGAGAACAGATTGACCGCGAAAAAGCCCTTTATAATATTCAGTGCGAGCGCTTTGGGATCGCCGCGACCGTTCTGGGATTCTATCGCGAACTCAAACAGTGCGACGATGATCCCGACCACAAACAGCGCCCAGCCGAGATTTGAAAAAAGCTGCACGATCTGTTTTACCCACGGCATTCCAAAAAGATCATATCCCGTCGCGTTCATAACGCCGAAGAAGTCGCCGAGCAGCGCGATTATTTTCTGATATAAAAGGTCGGAAAAGTAATCGAATATCTTGGTCACAAAATCCGCGCCTACGTCTAAGAAAAATATTTTTTCCACCTCCAAAACAGCGGCGCCCGATTTAACGAACGCCGCCTTGTTTACTTGTCCGAGGAATATAAACTCTCCGCTATAAGATTCGCGCCCAATTTAAAGCCGTTGATAAACGCGTCTATAACGATCTCTCCCTGCATTGCCGTATGAGCGTCACATAATTGTTCTAACCTTTTCCGCTTGTCCTCCGGCAGCATTTCCTGTATTTCACGATATAATTTCGTGAATGCGTTCTGCCATTTTTCATATTCCTCATTCTCGAATCCGCACGAATCAGCCGGATGTATTCCACCCTTGAATATTTCGCGGATGTACTTTTGGTGCATATTTCCACCCCCTTTGTCAACGGACATTATACCATTTCGGGGAGCGGAAATCTATCACCAAAACCAACAAAAATCAGATATTTATGATCGTCCAGACATACGTCGGCGCGGTCAGCGTGAACACCAGACAGGCGAATAATATCGCGGGAGCAGCCCATTCAAAGTGTCCCGATTTGCGGTAATCAAAATATGACATCGAAAGTTTTGCAAAGAAAAATACCGCCAGAATCACGTCTATGATCGGAAACACAACGTTGTTCACGACCTGCTTTATCTGCCCCGATGCGGACTTCCATGTGCCCTCGATTGCGCCCGCAACATTGCCCCCGTCCGCAAACGCGGATATGGACATTACGGACATCATTGCAACCATAATGATCGCCATAAAAATAATTCTTGTGGTTTTCTTTTTCATAAAAAATCATCCTTTCAGTGCGACGGAGCAATATGCCAATCGTCGAAAACGTTGCCCTTAATCGTTAAACTGTCGGTCAGATTTGCGGAAAGCATTCCCGCGGGAGTCCAGCAGTCGAGTGCCCATGTATAAACCTTGTAATTCCCGTCCGGAAACCAGATCGGCGAAAAATGTGTCCGATTGTTGTACGTGCTATACTTGTTTTTTCGGAATTCGAGTCCGCCGTCCGTTCTCTCCAACAGCCGCCAATAGGTTTGGTAATAAAATTCGGGGAAGTACGTAACAGCATTTTGCAATTCGGTATGCTCGCCGTTTCCGCTCACATAGCCCGTCACTTTTTCGTTAATTCCGTACCCCGACTTCATCGTTCTTCCGACTGCGGTCGGGTTCTTCTCATCACAAGTGATACGCATATTTGCGCTCATGGAAACGGAGTAGGAATTCGTATAAAACTCCCATTCGCCCTCGTCGACCCAATAACCATAATCAACCCAATATCCGTCCTCAAACGAGCCTACCCAATGCCAATTTGAATGCCACACCCAATCGGGAATCCACCGCGCTCTCCACACGCTCCAAGCCGCCGAGGTTTTCTGCGCCCTGTTCGGGACAGCCGCCGCGCGGAAGCTGTCATTGCGGTCATCGGCTGTCGGATCGGGAGGCGGGTTCTTATTGAGATCGACGATATTTGCCGTAATATTGGTTTTGCTCGCGGACGCGCCGCCCGTGACCGTCACCTTTATTTTTACAGTCTGCTCGGTATTGGGAGTATGCCACTTGCACCAGACGAGCTGTGAAGCTCCTTTCGGATACACAATATTTCCGACCGTGTACACTTTGTTTTTGATGTAAAACCGCACGGTCACAGGATTGTCGGGGCTATGTTCGCCGCCTGTAACGGTAATACTCGTATACACGTCGGTGTCGACGCGGTATTCATAATCTGCCGCCTCGACCTCGACTTCTTCCTCCGGCTCTTTGAAAGAAACTATCCCGACTCCGAGATATTGGATAATATCGCTGTCGGTCATATAGGAATTTTTCGAGCCTGTCCAAGCGGTATAACCGAGATCGTCCTTTTCGAGAAACATCGCAAGCGGCAGATTTTTATGTGAAAGAGGACCCATTTTATTGATCATCTCGCCGCCCGTCTGCATATTGTACAGAGCCGCCTCGGTTGCCGTCATAGCAGTCCTGATGCCGTTGAATGTGATGTACATGATCGGCTCAACCATCAGCTTATAATCGCCGTTCGTCAGATCGTCGAACTTAATTCCCGTATGCTCGGCAATGCGCCTTACGACCTGTTCATCGGTGAAGTAGCTGCGGATTTCCTCAATACTTGCTCCCGAGCCGTCGCTGATAATTGTCGGAAGAGGCTCTGTGGGATTGATAAAAGTGTAAGAGGATGTAGTCGCGGAAAGTGCCGATCCGCCTACATATCCTGCCTTACTTACCTTTCCGAAGTGAAGGGCAATATCTGACGCATTTGTATTTGTGTAGTCGATTGACGCAGATTGCACAGTACCCGTTTCGGAATCAACAACGGTAACGCGAACCCCGTCGTTACCGGGATTCCAGAAATTTTCGGAGCTGCCGTCCTTTAATCCTCCGCCGCCGTTGTCGATATTGGGATCGCCCTCGGCAAACGCAGCGATCTGCAAACAGAAAAATGCCACCATAGCCGCGGCAATTATTCTTATGAATTTTTTCATTTACACCTCCAAAAAAATAAGCGCCAAGTTATTCACTCAGCGCTTTTGTGATTATCCGAAGTAGCCTATTTTGTTGCCGTTCTGATACATTTCGGTATCTGTATATCCGATGCCTCCGCCGCCCTCGTCCTTTATCCAGCCGAACCCGTTGATGTATATCTGACCGTCCTTTTTATCACCGTGCTTCGGGGTATCCGAGGGTGTTTCCGGCTGCGGTTTGATCTCGGTCTGTTCGGGTTCGTAAGTCGGCTCTTAGATCG
>CAJUMS010000154.1 GCA_910587465.1 uncultured Oscillospiraceae bacterium | reverse complement strand
TAAACGTCCTTGAACCCAAGTCATGGGATGACGGAACAAGCGATGACGAGGACGCTCCCCGAGCCTTTAAATCCAAGACAAAGTTGTCGCAGCACATCAGCTTTCTGCGTGATTTCTTCCGCAGCTACAAGAATTTTTCGGATAGAGAAATTGATACAATCGAATTGCTGTTGATTAAATTATATGAGAAATTTAATATCAGGGATGATACCGATTGGAGCAAAATGCAGCCGTCCGATTACCCTATTCTGTCAGATTTTTATGAGCTGATTGAAGCGGAATATAAGGCTTTCAGTCCGAAAGAGAAAAGCCTCTATACCGCCGAGAATTTGCAGAATATCTGCCTCGGGTTGCACTCGCTCTGCAAGGGTGCGGAGAGCAAATTCTTTGACGGACACACGAATATTACGGATAATAATTTCGTAACATTCGGCGTGAAAGGGCTGCTCCAGGCAAGCAAAAATATCCGCAACGCTCTGCTGTTCAACGTCCTCGCATATATGTCCGAGCAGCTTCTGAGCAGAGGAAATACGGTTGCGAGTATTGATGAGTTTTATTTGTTTTTGACCAACCTCACGGCCGTCGAGTACATTCGCAACTTCATGAAACGCGTCCGTAAAAAGGAATCCGTCGTAATTCTCGCAAGCCAAAATATCGAGGACTTCCTTGTGGAAAATGTGCGTGAGCTGACAAAGCCGCTGTTCTCCATTCCTACGCATCATTTTCTGTTTTACCCCGGCACGATTGAAAAGAAAACGTATATGGATACGCTTCAGGTGGAGGCTTCGGAATACGGATTAGTTCAATACTCGCAGCAGGGTGTGTGCCTTTACAAGTGCGGCAACGAGCGTTACTGCCTGTGCGTGAAAGCTCCCGATTATAAGGCGGCGCTGTTCGGAACGGCAGGTGGGCGGTAATTTCCTATTGCTATTTTTGAAAAAGCATGGTATACTGTAAAAAAGGGGGATGGTCGCCGTGAGCGAAAAAATCTATTCCGTAGAGGAACTTCGAAAACAAATCACTCCCATTGCTATGAAATACGGAGTGGAGCGCGTATACCTGTTCGGCTCGTATGCCAAAGGCTGTGCGACCGCTGAAAGCGACATTGATCTCCGCGTTGACAAGGGATCACTTCGCGGGTTGTTCGCTCTAAGCGGAATGCGGCTGGATATATGTGATGCGCTGTCGAAAGACGTTGATTTGCTTACAACCAACAGTCTTGACGATGATTTCTGTGACAAAATACAGAGTGATGAGATTCTGATTTATGACAAAAATGAGTCCCCCACGTATTGAATATTTGAGAAGGAAGCCCGACAGTGATGTCGGGCATTTTGTTTTGGAAGGAGGAATACAATGGCGGTATCGCCTGCGGTCATAAAACTTATTATCACGGCAGCAACCGATAAGCGCACTTGGAAAGTGGTTGCGATTATTATTGCGACGCTTTTATTGCCGTTCATTCTGTTGATTGTAATGCTCGCCGGAATGGTTTCGGGAGTGGAATCTGCGAATAATGATCTGCTCGATTACTGTTTTAAGGGCAGTTCTATTTCACAGGAATTCACCGATGAACAGCAAGAAATTATCGATAATATGCGCTCGTGGCTCGGCGAGTTGGACGAGATTATTATCGAAAAAGAAAATAATGATGAGGATAGCAGCCTTGACGGAAACATGGTCAGGGCTGCGTTTTATTGTCTGAATTTCGGCGGCGAACTCGGCGAAGATTTCGATTACGAAACGTTCTGCGAGTGCTTTGACGGGCTGTCATTTTATCAGCTTGATACGGCTCTGCAAACGGTTTCGGAAAAGTTTCCGCAGTATGAGATGACCGGTAATGCAGCCCAATATATTAAAACGGTTTACGATTATCTGAATGGAGAGGTAACATGACAGAAAAATTTGACTATGACAACAGAACTTATGTCGGCACAACTGCGGAGGACTGCAAGGTAATACACCTTGCGCTCTCCGAGGGCAAAAGGCTGACGATAGACGGCAGTGGACGCGTCCGCGACGATACGGGTCGGTGGATAGCGGACGGAAAGGAGCGGAAAAATAATGATTGAAATTGCAATACAAGCGGCAGATACGAACGATGAACTCATCGCCTATGTTATGCTTCCGACAAACAAAAACACAATCATTGACGCAATGGACAGGGCGAAGGTATTCGGGGAAACGTTTGTGCGGATTGAAAGTTGCAATGATTTTCCCGAGCTGAACGGCTTTGAATTTTCGGAAGAACCGACGCTTGACGAGCTGAATTTTCTCGCGAAAAGGCTCGAGGAAATAAGCAGGGACACCTCAGAGAAATACGCTTACAGAGCGCTTTTGCGCAAGCCGATGGACACGATAAACGAAGCGATAAACCGCACGTATAATCTTGAAACAATTCCTGTTTATCCGTGCAATGACTTTGCGGAATACGGTGAAATCGTCTTGGAAAATGAAATGCTCGAAGAACTCGATGATGTTCCCGACGAGGTCTACGATTTACTTGACCCCGATAAGGTAGGGCGAGCTATGGCAGACCGTGAGGGTGGTATTTTTGTCGAGGGATATTATGTTGTCACAAGTGGTTACGAGCCTGTTCTCGTGTATAACGACGTACTTCCCGAACCGCAGGAGGACTGGGTTTTCAGGCTTGAAGTTGCTCCGAATTTATCGTCTGAAACAAAAAATCTGACGTTCCCCGCCGATAAAAATTATTTGAAAAATATTGACAAGTGCAACATTATGAAATTTGAATCGGCACTTCCGCAGATAAGTAATTCGGCAGTAGAAAGCGCAGAGGATATTTATTTGCTGAATGAAATTGCGAAAAAATATTCCGAATTATCCCGCGAGGACGCAGCAAAATTCAAGGCAGTCCTTCAAAGTGAAAAATGGGACGGTCTTTATGAGGCAGAGGATATTCTGAAAAACCTCGGGCGTTATGATTTTGATATATCGGTAACGGACGCTTCGGATTTCGGAAGAAAATACCTGTCCGAAATGCTGACGCCCGACTTCGACAGATCGCTTTTGGATGGCGTTAACACCGCCAAACTGGCGGGGAATGTTTTCCGTGTAAACGGCGGTGCGATCACATTATACGGCGCTGTTTCCAACTACGGCGGGCAGCTTTATTCGATGATAGAAGCTCCGCAGCAGGAACAGGAAAGCAGCTTTGAGATGGGAGGGATTTCGTGAAATATCAAATAAAATGCGCCGAGCCGGAACAGCATTCCATGTTTTATTCGGACTGCGATCCCGCTCTGCGGAACGCCTGCGTAGGTCATCTGCGAATGGATTTCGGCAGCGGAAATGAGTTTTTTTCGTCGTGGTGGGAGAACAGATCGGACTTGAATAATGAGCCGTTCCGCAGTGAATTGGACGAGGTGGTGAATGAACTTCGTAAGGACGGTCTGTTAAAGAATAGAAGCGGAATGCAGAAGTATTGCAGCTACCATCAGAGCCTTAATGTAAACGAAAGCTACGGCTTTTCGGTGGAAACCGATGACCACCTTTTTCTCTTTCGATGTCGCCCCGATCGCGGTAATTATGATTGTTACTGCTACTGTTATAACAAGCAGGAACTGCAGCTCGCTCAGGCACAGGAGCAGGACGAAACGCTGTCGCAGGGTATGTCATTATGAGCAAAAGAAATCGTGCAACGGACTATGCCGCGGAGCTTGAAAAAGAGTACGCCCGATGGGATGAGGTGTTCACCAGAGGCGGTTCAGACCCGTTCTGGACAGACGGGGTTAATCTTGAATTGACCCGAAATCATATTCTCCATTACAAAGAGCAGCTTGCAAAACAGGATAACTCGCTGTTCGGTTTGCCCGATATTTATTATCGGGAAACGCCGCCCGAAGTTGATCCAAACTACATGGCTCGCCCCGATGAAATCCGTGAAAACGCGCGAAAAGCGATGAAAATTATTGACGCGGACGAGAATTTGAAATTCGTTCGGGAGCAAGCACCGCACCTTTCGGAAGCGCAATATAAGCAGTTTTGTATCGCCGCTGTTATCAATTACGCGGAGAATTTGCGGCGTGCTATCGCAGAGGACGACCTCATAATTATGCGGCGGTATGAAAATCCCGAACGCTATCTGGAGAGCTTTGAAGCGGCGGCGCAGAGGATAATAAATCCCGAATGTACACGGCGTATAAACGATAATCTCACTATTTGTGATCCCGAAAACGATGAGGATTTTGATGAATATTCCGAAACGGAACAGGACGAAGAAGCTGAAATCTCCGAACCAGAGGAAGATTTTCAGCTGCGATTATTTTAATTTGGAAAGGAAAATGCACATGAAAATAGTTATGGTAGAGCCGAACAAGCCCGCTTATGCGACTGAGATTAGCGGCGATTATAAGTCGATCCACGATGCGGTCGGCGGTCTCATAGAGCCGATATATTTTCTCGATGAGCAAGGCGTGGTAATGGTAGGAAATGAGGAGGCGAAGCTCCTCGGTATGGAGGGTAACCGCCGTTTCGATGAGGGCATTGTTGCCGGACCGTTCATAATTTGCGGAGATAACGGAGAGGACTTCTGCTCCCTGTCGGACGAGCAGTGCGAGAAATATGTGGAGATGTTTTCGCAGC
>CAJUMS010000153.1 GCA_910587465.1 uncultured Oscillospiraceae bacterium | reverse complement strand
CAAAAAACTCGTTTTTTTTGAGAAAATTGTGTAAAGTTATATTGACAAAATCAAACCGTGCCGTTAAATTCCGAAAGGCAGCGGTAGTTTCCCGACAAGTTCTCCGCTTTCAGCGGTGCGGCTTTTTCATACACCGAGCAGTATTCGTAAACATTCCTTGCGGCCTGCAATATGTCGTGATACTCATCGCCAACGTTTTCGGTAAGTGCCGCAATAGTACCGTTGTTATATATCTTCGCCTCCGCACCATCATAAACGGAAACTATCATACAGCCGTCTTTTTCGAAAAAATCAAACTCATTTTTCTTCAGCCATTTTGACATTTCCCGATAGAATACGCTTTTGGGCAGTTCCCGTTTTATGCAAACATCCTCGGTTTTCAGCAGCTCGTTCAGCCCGAAAATATCCTTTGTCTTTTCGACTTCGCATATCTTTTCCCACCATTCGTTGGAAATATCTCTGCTCAAATCGACTTCGATCTTGCAGTCAAGAATATCGTTCGCGCCGAGTCTGCACAGTGCCTTTTTGATCACCATATCCTCACACGGCATTTCCACAAATTCAGTAAATTTATCGTATTCAATCGCAATTTCAGCGACCGAATTCATCTCGCAATAATAGACGGGGAATGTTGTACCATTGAAAACCTTGTCAAACGGTATTTCCTTATTAATATAGAGCTTTCCGTAATCGGTGTCTATCCCGCTGCCGGATTCCAACAGCTTCATGCCCTGCTCGGCAAGCCATTCGCCGTTATTGTACTCGGATTCGGATAGGTATCCTCGGACGTTTAACATATGTGTCCGCCCTGCGCTTTCAAGATCGTCCGTATCCTCTATAGGCGTGAACCTCGCTAAGTTGTAGGTAAGGTTGATTATGTTCTTCAAGCTGCTCCCGATCCCGGTTTCACCGCTTGAAAGCACGGCGAGGAACTGATTGCGTTCTTCTTTGTCCATGCCGTCCATATGCTTTCCCAGATAGTTCAGTGCATCGAGACTCACATCGCAGTCCTCAAACATGGACAACTCTGCGGGTTCGATTTCGATAACCGTTGCCATAGGCGCGAGATGTTCCGGGTTCATTCCGATCTCGCCGAGCTTTTTCGACAGCTCCGCTTCCGAACAGTAAAAACATATTTCCGTACAGTAAGGGCTGTTCTGAATTGTTGCTTTGATCATTTTGATACCTCCGTTATCCCATCTTCAAACCAATATCTTCGCTGGGTTCGTCGACCGAGGTGATGTTAACGTACTCACCGATTATGCCGAGTGCTTCCTCATAGCTGCCGCTGTTGAAAACCTTTTCCGACATTTCGGTCGCTTCCGTCGACATACCGTTTCTTTTCAGAGTTTTCGCCGCGATTCCAACCAAATGGAATATGTTCCCATCCTCCCCGATCAGTGGGCAGTCGGGTTTTGTGCGCTTATTTTCGTTGCTCATATTGATTCCTCCAAATTTATATTCCAGCCTGTCAAGGTTTGGTGGCTGATTGATTCTTCCGAACTTTGCCGCCTTTTGGGCAAACTGCGACAACATCGTGTTGTCGGAAAACGAAAAAAGCGCCCATGATTAACCTCTCATAATTAAGAGATTGCTCACAGGCGCTTTGTGCGAGTTGCATAAATTCAACCGCAGAAATTTTGTTGCCAAAATGGTTCAAATCCCGTCTACATCTTTTTGGTAACAACTCTGTGTAACAAAAAAAGCCCTGTGATTGATTCCTCGAAATTGAGAAATCACCCACAGGGCTTTTCGTCAAAATATCCAATTTCAGCCAAGAAAATTTTGTAGGGGAGGGTTCAAGTCCACTTTCGTGTCGAAAATATCTGTGGACCGCGAATCCTGTTTTTTACAAGATTTATGCCCACAAATGGCTTTGTACCGCCGTTTGTGGGCATAAAATCTTTTTAGTAACATTTAGTTGGTGCGAGTGACGGGACTTGAAACTATAAAGACGTTTATCGTATCTTTTAGAAAATCCCGCAAAACCGCATTACAAAGGCGTTTTAGGCTAGTTACAGAAGATGGTTTTTTCGTAACTTTCCGTAAGTTTTCATAGCAACAATGTACAAATAATGTACAGAAATCAATCACCTATGCTCTACCGTCTGCATTTTTTTATTGCATCGCTGAAAATATGAGACAAAGGAAATTCGTGATTTATCACAAAATATATGTGATAATTTCAGCAACTTTACCAAATCAAAAATATATCGGGATAATTAGTAAAAGTCGGTGCAATTCCGTCAATCCCGAAATTCATCAAATAACTTTTTATGCGGAGAACAGAACACGTTCTCCGCTTTTTTCTCAATAAGGCAATTATGACGATAACAATGTTGACGGCAAAATCTAACAAGTGCCGACAAGTTTTATCGTCATTTATAATAAGAATAAAGTGATAAATTTGTAATCAATATCAAATCTTTCGGCAAAGTAGACAAATTATGTAACGTAAATCAACTACTGAGGGAGGTCTGACAGTTGAACAAAGTATTATTTTCGTCAAAAAATATGTGCTGGTGTACGCCGCAAAGTTTTTTTGACAACCTTAACGAGGAATTTCACTTCGTGCTCGACGCGGCTGCTACCGCTAAGACCGCAAAATGTCCTATGTACTTCACTCCCGAAACGGACGGACTATCGCAAAGTTGGGATCGCGGAGGTGCAGTTTTCTGTAATCCGCCTTATGGACGCGAGATAAGCAAGTGGGTAAAAAAAGCATACACGGAAACAGCGAGAACCAAAAAACCTATTGTAATGCTATTACCCGCAAGAACGGATACGGCATATTTTCACGATTACATTTATAATAAAGCTGAGATACGTTTTATCCGCGGGAGGTTAAAGTTCAGTGATGAGAACGGCACGGCAAGCAACAGCGCACCGTTTCCGTCAATGGTGGTAATATTTAACGGAAAGGACTTGAAATAACGATATGAAGATTGTACCTATCGGCTTAAAAGCTGCCAACGAGTATGTAGCGGCACATCACCGACATCACAAGCCCGTCCGAGGTTGTAAATTCTGCGTATCGGTCGAGAATGACAGCGACGAGTGCTGCGGCGTGGCAATCTGCGGCAGACCGATCAGCCGCTATCTGGATAACGGCACAACGCTTGAGATAACGCGCGTATGTACCAACGGAGAAAGAAACGCTTGCTCAATGCTTTACGGTGCTTGTGTGAGAGCCGCCAGAGCGTTGGGCTACAAGAAAGTGATTACATACACGCTCGTTTCCGAAACGGGCGCAAGCCTGAAAGCCGCCAACTTCATCAATGACGGTATCGCGGGCGGCGAGATATGGACAGGAGCACGAAAAAAGAATAACGGAGTACCCGCCGAGAAAAAAACTCGGTGGGTTTTCTATATTAAATAGGGGGGCTGAACGTTATGTCAATTGAGAAACAGGAACAGTCGGAGATCGGCGCGGCATATCTCCGTGACAGGAATTTAAGTGCGGCGGCGAGGGGCGTGTTGGCAACTCTGCTATCCTTGCCGAGGTATGAGGTCAACAGTATTGAGGGCTTGACACGGCTCCTGCCTAACAAACGGGGAGCAATTTCAACGGCATTGAGCGAGTTGGAAAAGGGCGGTTATCTGAAGCGTGAAATGGAAAAGGGCGCGGACGGCAGATTTAAGTGGTATTACCGAATAAGCGCCGAGCCTGTGTTTGGGGGGAACGTATGAATATCGCAAAGGAAAACCGCGCCATAGAGTACCTCAGAGCATTTGAGCCGTATAACGAGCCGTATTTCTTGTGCTATTCGGGCGGCAAGGACAGCGATACAGTGCGGATATTAGCTGAGCTGGCGGGCGTTAAGTACGACTTGGTGCATAACCTTACAACGATTGACGCGCCCGAAACGGTCTATTATGTTCGCTCGGTAGGAGCGGAGATCGTAATGCCGCCAAAGTCAATGTGGCAGCTTATAGTTGAGAACGGTATGCCCCCGACAAGACTTGTGAGATACTGCTGCAAGGCTCTTAAAGAGGGAACGGGCGCGGGGCGCGTAAAGATAACGGGAGTGCGCCGTGCCGAAAGCGTTAATCGAGCGCAAAACAACGACGTTATAAAGATAGTCGGCAAGCCTAAAACCGTTCAAAAACTCGCGGAAAATGCTGAGGTGAAATACCATTTGAGCAAAAAGGGCGGCTTGCTGTTATCCGACGATAGTGACACCAACAGGCGGTTTGTCGAGGACATTCACAAAACCGTATCGGTCAACCTCAATCCCATAGTGGATTGGACGGAGAGCGACGTGTGGGAATTTCTGCGTTATCACGGGTGTGAAAGCAATCCCTTGTATCAATGCGGATATAACCGTATAGGCTGCGTGGGCTGCCCGATGAAGAACACTAAAGGTATGCTTGCGGATTTTGCACGTTACCCCAAATACCGAAATCTGTATGTTATGGCTTTTGACCGTATGATAAAGCACCGTGCAGAACGCGGTCTGCCGCCGTATAAGGATTGGCACTGCGGCGAGGACGTTATACGTTGGTGGATAGGCGGCTGATAAGCCGGTGCAAATTCCACATACTTTTATACGGCAATTTGGTAAAGTCTACAAAAATCCGTTAATCCGACAGCGTCAAATGCAAAAGTAAATGCAACACAAAGCAGAAAACAGGAATGAAAAAATAC
>CAJUMS010000152.1 GCA_910587465.1 uncultured Oscillospiraceae bacterium | reverse complement strand
TCCAAAAAACTCGTTTTTTTTGAGAAAATTGTGTAAAGTTATATTGACAAAATCACACATACAGCAGACTTTGAAGCAATAATAGCGTCAACAATATCGCTGCCTGACTCGATATTTATAAGCGGATCGCTTTTATCTATATTATCCCCAGCATCCTTTAAAAGTGCTGCTGCCGTATCGAATTTTCCTTTTTCAACGAGAGAAGCTGCGTTAAGCAAATGCTTTTTCATATCGTGCTGAACCTTTTTAAACTTCTCGGAATTCCGATTCTGCAAAGCCATCTTTTCCTGCAAAGCACTATATCCCGTTTCGAGAATATAAAGCTTCTTATCGCGTTGAAATCCATAACAGATCTCTGTAAAAAAGTAGATAACAACCATACTCATTGCAAAGAAAGAAATTGATATTATTAAAAACAGGAGCGAGGTATTTTCTACTTGACTATAAGAATAAATAACAATAAATACAGTTGTTATCAATAAAAAAACAAACATCACCGCATTGTATAGCAGCCAAAATTTGATAGAAACATCATTTTTAATTTTTCTCCACCCCTTATAAATCAAATATATTGTTAAAGCATTTACAATCTTAATTAAGACGTAATAGCAAATTCTATAAAATAGTGGAAGATAAAAAGTATTCAAAAATTGCTCATCAAAAGCAATCATGGCGAAATTTCCCATAATAATATCAATTATGGAAAAAATGTACAACACCATAATCAAATAAGCAGATTTAACCCAGAGACTATCCTTATATAATATTGATGAAATTATAATTACCTGAAGGAACGAAAAGACAGGTCTGATAGCAACACTGATCCCGGAACATAAAAACAACAACACAGCACTGACTGTAATAGCTATTATAAATAAAATCCTGCTTTTAAACCTTTTCTCACATAACGCATTAAAAAAGAGAAAGCAAATACCTTGCTCAATAAAGCACATTACAAAATCTAAAATCTTCATTTCCATTACTGTACCACCCTTTCCGCAACCTTTCCGGTCATTTCTATCAATAATGGTTTTCGGTTTCTTTTGCTTAAAGGCAAAATATCATTATTGCTCATAACGATTTCCCTATCCTTAACCTCAAATATTTTTTCAATATTAACCAAGAAATTCCGATGTGTTCTGAAAAAGCCCTCGGAAACGTACTCTTGTGCAATTTTATCCAGAACTCTCTCAACCAAAACAAACTCTTCGGAATAGGTATGAAGGACGTTGTTTCCGTTTATGCTTTGAATATAATAAATATTATTCAAGGGTATCCTTCTGGTTGAAGCTATTCCGTCCACCAAAACCTTGATGATATTGCCGTCCGGCTTTTTACGCGAATAATCCTTAAGCATCTTGGTCAGCAACTCAATATATACGCTCTTATCAAATTCTTTGGGAATAAACGCGGAAATACCGAAAAGGATCGTTGAAAAAACTTCTTCCTTGAACGCCGAAATAAATGCAAGACAAAACTCGCTGTCTATATCCCGCAGCTTGTGCGCAAGTTCTTTGCCGTTGATCGACGGCATATCTATATCAAGAATTACAACGTCAAAAAGGTGATTTTCTTTAAATTCATGCAGTAATTCGTTTCCGTCATAAAAATATGTAACATTAGCTTGAACGTCCGCTTCTTTGATCGCTTTGAATATCAGCGGCTTTAATGTGTCGGAAATAAAGTTTCTGTCATCATCACATACTGCTATATTTATCATTTTCACTATCCTTTCTGCTTTAGTACATTCAATAGAGAAATCCTATTTTTATTATACGATAATTTTCGCAAAAAATCTAGATGTTATTTTATTGGTATTTTTTTATAAAATACACTCGATATATTGGTATTATATTAGAAGCGTATAAAATTTTTGTTCACCACTTAACAGAAAAGTGCACTCAAGTTTACTATATTGTATTGTAAAGTATCGTACATCTAACACATTTAAGCGATTAGTTAATGCCAACATCACTATTTTACTTGCCCACGCCTTCCGTTGTAGACGATTTGTTAAAAGTTCTGATCAAGTGTATAACATTTTTTACTGTTACAATAATAGCAATTCTAAGTCTACCATCAATATTTGTATTTAATTCTGGTATACATTCCTAAAAATGTCAACAGGTTTTGATCTGAGTGGTTAGAAATTTGTAATATCGGCTCTTAGCTTAAGGCAATCATGCGGTAATGAAATTTGTCGCAGAACAAAAAAACGCCCGTAGCTTTACGCCACGAGCGATTTTTTAAAGGTAAACCACTAATCCGAACACGGGCTTACCGGGATAAAATACGAACAAATCGGTATCTCCGTGTTTGTTCGTATTTGTCCAATTTAGCTCACTTTATAAATTTAAAAACCTCGCAAAAGCTATTACGAGCTGTCTTTTGAGGAGGATCATTTGAATATCCCAGACAAATTGCAGATACAACAGGAAACTCCGAGTACTTCTTCACAAATTGATAAGCATATAGAATGTCACCGCACCACAAACTTGCAACACCTAACATTTGTGCCCTAAGAAGCATATTCTGAACCGATGCGCCCACTGCCATAAGCTCAAGCGCCTCCACATCTTTTGCTGACATATTCCAATCAACACCGTCATCGTGAATAGCAGTCGTATTATTTTTATAACAGACCAGCACCAAAGCGCTGCATTGTTCGACAGGCTCCAAAGTATCTAAAGCTGCGATAATATCCTTTCTGTCGAGATTTTGAGCGTATAGTTTCATTATTTCCGCTCTCATTTGCTCAGTAAATCTCTTCTTTTCCTTATGTTCGGATATGACTATATATGACCATGGCTGTCGGTTTTTGGGAGATGGCGCATAGAGTCCAGCTTCTAAAACAGACATAAGTATTTCATCGGGAATTTCCCGATCCGAGAAACTTCTGACGCTTCTTCTTGCAGATATTGCATCCATAGTAATCACCTCCGATCGAACTTACATTTATCAAATTCTACATCTGACGGAAAATCTCTTTTACGCACTTTACTTCCGGAAAAATCCACATTCTTTAATTTAATTTTGGAAAATAATTGGGGATCTAAATCTACAACATTGCAGAACTTGACATTATCCATCTTGCCGCCGCTAAATTTGCAGTTTACGATCGAGTTGGAAAAATCGCAATTATTAAATGTGCAGTTTTCAAAAACCGCGTTTATAAAAACACAGTCGCGCAAAATCGAATCCTCGAATATGGTTACTTTAACCTCAGCAGTATTCCAAATAGTTGAAGTCAGTACGGTCAAACTAAACTTTGAATCTAAAACAACAGACTTTGTAAAGTTGCAGCGCATAACATTTGCGCTTGAAAAATTGGTCTTATATAAATTTGCGTTACTGAAATCTGCTTTTCTTAATGTAGCGAATTCAAATGAAATGCAGTCACTTTCTTTCTTATTTTTTTCAAGACTGAAAGTTATTCTTTTAAAAGATGTATTATTGCATATCGTATTCCGAAAATTGCAATATGAAATAATACTATTAGAAAAATTAGTATTAGTCAAATTGGCAAATGTAAAATCGCTACGAGATATATTACAATCGGATATTACCGCTTTATAAAAATTTGCGTTTACAAAGCCGGAATTTTTTATATCGGAATGCGTCAAAACCGTTTCTGCGAAATTAACGTTATCAGCTTTAACTAATTGCATTGTAGAGTGAAACATTTGAGCGTTAAAAATGCTGGAACCACTTAAGTCAATGTTGTTAAATTCGGAATCAAACAATTTGGCACGATCAAAGTTGGTTTCACGAAGCGAAAACGTAGCTGCCCCATCCTCTACCGGAGGATTATCTCCATTATTGAATGGGTAATTGAGTTTTGTATCAGTTTCACCGCCACAAATCAATCTCATTCTGCTGACATCGGCGTTTGCAAAAGTCGCTTTCTCTAAACAAGTAGGCTGATGTCCGACATATATATTATATTCCTCTTCCCCATCATCGGTAAACGATATTTCCACATCACCAGGATGTATATTTTCGGACTTGATATTTTTGCCATCGGAAAAGTACATCCCCGGTATTCTGGAATTGGAGAAATCCACGCCCTTACAATTTGTTCCTTTTAATTTTACGCCCTTAAAATTACAGTTTGAGAAATTGGAATAACTCAAATCCGCACCCGAAAGGCTTACATTTGTAAGATCCATACCATCAAAACGCTCATGCGTCATCAGATAGAAAAGCATACGTTTTTTTACGGTACATTTAAGCATAGTGCCTTTTACGCTCTTTTGGGGAGATATAAGCTGAGAATTGCGAAATTCAATTAAGTCGCTGTACACCTTAACGAATTTCACATCAGCTGGAGCAGGCAACTCTTTTTTCCCAAGTCCTCCACTTGAATTGGCATCCCCTTTATTTGAAGTCCGATTAAAAATTTCATCTGTATTTAAACTCTGCTCTTTAAGATCGTTGAACTTTTTCTCGTTCATTTTTTTGAGATAATCCCAATCAAGATTATAACTTCTAAGCTTTATAGAAATGATATACCCTAGGAATTTATCTTCATCATCCAAAAAACGAAACGCATCGCCTTCGCTCTCATGGTTTTTTATTATTCTATTTATTAGCAACTCAAGATGATGTTGTATAATAAAACTTGACACCAAATTCTCAAAGAAGTATAATGCAAGT
>CAJUMS010000151.1 GCA_910587465.1 uncultured Oscillospiraceae bacterium | reverse complement strand
TTGTGTACTCGACGGACATCAAAGAGGGATTTCTGACCGAGAACGGGATCGAGCAGATCAAAAGTGCGTTTGCGAACGATATATTCCACAACGAGCTGTATCAGGTATATAAAAAGCAGACCGACGTGCGCGACAAACTGCGCTCCGAAGCGGAAAGCGTGATGAAAAATATGCTGTCCGAGCTACAAAATAATAATCAATCTGATCCGCAGCTCGAGCAGCTTGTTTTGAAATTACAAACTCAGTTACGAAACTCTAAGGGCAAAAAAGTTTACGGATATTTGCAGCCGAACGTTAAGAAAACCGTTGATCAAATCGTCGCGCAGCTTGCCGAGAACCACGTACTGAAAAAGATGTACGAGGAATGGTGCGCTCTCGAACAGCAGAAATACGAAACCTACACAAGTGCGGTGCAGAAGTTTCCGCCGTTGGAGGGAAATAAGGTGTTCAAGCCAATCAAAAACGCCGTGATACGTGCAGTTCTGGATATGGATAATTTAGCGCAGGAACCTACCTCGGAAATGTTCGCGGAACACAGCGATAACGTGTTTGACGAAACCGAAACAGACGGAGATTTATATATCAAGTGGACAGAGGAATATAGATCCGCTTGCACCGAGTTATATAAAAATCACGATATCCCGAGTGCTTTCTCGATGATGCAATCCGAAGCCGAAAAAGGAAGTGTTCTCGCTCTGCACGACCTCGGAAAGATGTATCGGAATGGCTTGCTCGGCGATGAAAATATCTCGAAATCCGATGAATATTTTCAAAAGGCTCTACAAGGTTTTCTTCAACTTGAACCGATTGCAAAACGCTTGAAACCATATGTTCAATACCGAATCGGGAAAATGTATACGCTCGGCTTCGGCGCAGAACAGGACTATTCGGCTGCGTTCACTTGGTTTAAAAAATCCGCTGCTGCGGGAAATAAATTTGCGCAATATTCGCTCGGCAGCTTATATTTTATCGGGAACGGTGTGGCGCAGAATTATGAAAAAGCGTTTGAATATTATAAGCTGTCCGCCGATCAGGATAACGCTTACGCTTGCTATGAAACCGCGAAAATGCTTCGTGACGGTATCGGTATTGAAAAAAATACGGATCAAGCGGATAATTATTTCAGAAACGCCTACAACGGATTTTCCAAAATCGCGAATGACAACCCCGACGACAAAATATTATATAGGCTTGGAGTGATGACATTCAGCGGAACGGGCTGCGACGCGGATCGCGAGCGCGGAATAGAACTGATACAACAGTCCGCCGAGTTGGGAAATGAGTATGCCAAAGCATTCTTGGAAAACAGTAACAGATATGTTCAGGCAGCAACGCAGAATGCCGTACTATCGATGCTGTTTTCATTCGGCAGACTGATCTCCGACGATTACAACCACAGTCTGCATGAGCAGAGGCTCCGCACCGAACACAAGCTGAAAGCCGCGATCAGACGCAAGAAACAAGCACTCGGCATGAAAGAAAATCCGTTGGAAAATCCACAGTTCAAGGGGTGATCGATTGTTAAATAACCGTGAAATTTATTCCACAAATCTGCCGCACCGCGCCATTGCGGTGTATATGTATCTGCGTGACCGCGCGGGAAAGGACGGCTCCTGCTATCCCGCTATCAGCACGATAGCGTCAGACTTGAAAATGTCCCGAAGCACCGTGAAACGTGCTCTTGACGATCTCGAAAAAGGGAAATATCTTCGTCACGAGCGCAGATACAGACAATCGGGCGGCAACTCATCAAATCTTTATTTTTTGAGTAGACCGCCCTAATTTTAAAAAATAAATCGACTGACAAGGGCGAATTCTGCCTTGTTGGTGGTCTATGGATAGGGTCATGATGAGCCTACAATGTTAAGTAACCAATTTAATATTTTTATATTCCGAAGAAAGGAGTTTTTTTATGCCTTACATCAACTTTTCGGAAGATGATCTCTACCGTGCGAATAATGCCGATTTGGTTTCGTATCTCGGCGGCTGCGGCGGTCACGTCAAACGCGTCGGCTCGACTTATCAGTACATCTACACGGACGGTAGCGGAACTCATGACAGCGTGACCATTCACGGCGGCAAGTGGTATGATCACAAAAATCAGCGCGGCGGTTACGCGGTCAAGTTTCTGCAGGAGTTTCTTGGTTTTTCTTTTCAAGATGCCGTTGTTGAGTTGCTCGGCGGTCATTGCTCCGCGCAGACGGTAAGTTCTCCGAGAGCAGCTCCCGAACCTGTTGTGAAACCGTTTGAACTGCCGGAACCAAACTCGGATATGCGGCGGGTTTTCGCATATATGACGAAACAAAGATTTATTGACCCGCAGATCATCTCGCACTTTGCGCACGAACACAAAATTTACGAAGAAAAGAAATACCACAATGTCGTATTCGTCGGAACGGACGAAAACGGAACGTCAAAGCAAGCCTCCGTGCGCTCCACGATTAGCTTTGGGAAAACATTTCGGCTGACGGTCGCGGGCTCGGATACAAATTACAGCTTCTCTCATTTCGGAAATGACGAGAAGCTGTTCGTTTTTGAAGCTCCGATAGATATGTTGTCGTTTATCACGCTTTATCAAAAAGACTGGAAAGATCATAGCTACATTGCGATGAACGGTGTGTATGAGAGCGCGGTGCTAAAAGCGTTGGAAAGCCATTCCGATTTGCAAAGCGTTTATCTTTGCACCGATAACGACACGGGTGGTATCGAAGCTGCGGAACGGTTGCGGGATATTCTTGCAGAAAAAGGCTACACGGATCTTTACCGTATCGCTCCACAGCAAAAAGATTGGAACGAGAGCCTCAAGCAGCTCCACGGCGCAGAATATCTTCCCGCTGTCCCTCATGAGCGCAAAGAACTGTACTTACAAAACGTTGCCGAGCTAAACGATGTGAAGATCAACCCGAACCGCATCGCCGCCGACCTCATAGCCGCCTATAACTCCGCCGACCGAATACGGTTAGCGGAGTTTTCTGTTGCGGCGAGTGAGCATTTTTTGAAAATAGCCGGAGAGGTATTTCCGCTCGATAAAATGAAAAATCGGCTTGCCGCCGAATATAAGTGCTACCAAGATAAGGGCAGCATTTCCGTTAAACTCGGCAAGCTGCAAGGCGCAATAACTGCCGGACTGGAGCAGCTCCGTAAGCCCTCGCAGACCGCTGCGGAATTGAAAATAACGGCGCGGAAATTGTATGATATTGCCGATCATGCTTTGCGGCTCTCGACAGAGGAAACGCTTGTTCAGCGAGCCGAGCAAAAGGAAACGTCCGAGGAAGCTCCCTCGGACGAACCGTTTCAAATGTCGATGAGTGGTTAGTTACTCCAATTCCTGTTCCAATGAATCAAACTCCTTAGTGCTGAAAAACTCACCGATCGTTATTTCAAAACAGTCACAAAGTTTCTTGATCGTGGCAATGCCGGGGTTGACGCTCTCACCGTTCAGAATGCTCTTGATCGTTGACTGCGACACTCCGGCTATATATGACAGCCCGTTCGGTGTAATGCCGCGCTCCTCGCACAGCTCCCGAATTCGCTTGACCGTTACCTCGTACACTCCCATAAACTCCCCCGCCTTAGTTATATTTCACTAAATATAGTTTATAATATTTTGTGAAAAAAGATTAGTGAAATATCACTAAAATATGATATAATAGTGATAGGTCACTAAACAAGGAGGAATTTTTATGGTTGATAGGTTAAAGGTAGCGTGTTTTTCGGGGCATCGGAATCTGCCGCAGGACTGCACGGAACTGCAAGCAAATCTTGAAAAGGCAATCGTCGAGTTGATAGAGCGCGGAGTGGTGTTTTTTGGCAGCGGGGCAGCACTGGGATTAGATCAAATGGCTGCCGAAACGGTTCTGAAACTTAAAGAGAATTATCCGCATATCAGGCTGGTAATGGTTCTGCCCTGTCCGCCCGAACAGCAATCGTCATATTGGAATGACGAACAGAAAAAACGCTACAGCGAAATACTCCAACAGGCTGATAAAGTGCGGATTCTGTCGCCGCAGTACACGGAGAAATGTATGCTCGACCGCAACCGACATATGGTTGACTGCAGCGCATACCTTATCTGTTATCTGCGGGAGCAGCGCGGCGGTACGTTTTACACAGTCAATTACGCTGAACGGCAAGGCTTAAAAATATTTCGGCTATGAAAGGATAAATATGAACACAACACAAATTTTTCTGCTCTGCTTATGCGGAGCATTTTTTCTTGTAGTCGCGCTGATTGCCGCGATCGGTGATCACTACTCCCTCAAGGGAATCCCGAACAAGCCAGTGGGCAACGGGCAGCACGGAACGGCACGATTCGCGACCAACGGAGAGGTCGCCAAGACCTACAAGCACATTCCCTACGCGCCGAAATTATGGCGCAACGGTGAGCAGCTTCCAAGCGTGGACGGTCTGATCGTCGGCTGTCGCGAAACAGCAACGGGCATGACCGCGTTCGTTGACGATGCGGATATCCACACGCTGATGATCGGCGCGTCCGGCGTCGGCAAGACCGCGAACTTCCTCTACCCGAACATCGAATACTGCTGCGCGGCGGGAATGTCGTTCGTAACTACCGACAGCAAGGGCGACCTCTACCGCAACACAGCCACCATTGCCGAAAAATATTACGGCTACAAGATTTCGGTTATTGATCTCCGCAACCCT
>CAJUMS010000150.1 GCA_910587465.1 uncultured Oscillospiraceae bacterium | reverse complement strand
TCGCCCGAGCAGCTCAACGATTATGTCCGCGTATCAAACCCGGGCGTTTGGATGATCCTGGCGGCGGTGATTGTGCTGCTTATCGGCGTGTGCGTATGGGGAATTTTCGGTCGTTTGGATACGAAAATATCAACGGCGGGAACGTGCGAAAACGGCGTTTTCACCTGCTATGTTACCGAGGAAAAAGCCGCGAAAATAAAATCGGGAATGCAGCTGAACGTTGACGGAAACGAGCTTTCGGTTTCGGGAATTTCTTCAAAACCGGTCTCCGTAAACGCGGAAATGGACGAATATCTTCTATATCTCGGAGGATTTTCCGAGGGCGATTGGCTGTACGAAATAACCGCAAACGGAGCGCTCGCGGACGGCATTTACAAGGCGGAGATAGTGATGGAAAGCGTTTCGCCGATGTCGTTTATTCTGAATTGAGGGGCTGCCTATGAGTATGAAAACTATAAAGCAGCCTGTAAAAAACGGCGCGGCTAAGGTTCCCGTCGTTATGCAGATGGAGGCTCTGGAGTGCGGCGCGGCTTCGCTCACGATGATACTCGCGTATTACGGGAAGTGGATTCCGCTCGAACAAGTGCGCGCGGACTGCGGCGTTTCTCGTGACGGTTCAAACGCCAAGAACGTCCTCAAGGCGGCACGGAGCTACGGACTGACCGCAAAGGGTTACCGCTATGAACCCGAAGACTTAAAGAAAAACGGAAAATTTCCGTGCATAATCCACTGGAATTTCAACCATTTCGTGGTATTGGACGGCTTCAAGGGCAACAAGGCGTATCTCAACGACCCCGCAAAGGGCAGCTATTCCGTGCCGATGGAAACGTTCGACAAATCGTTCACGGGAATTTGTCTGATGTTCGAGCCGTCGGAGAGCTTTGAGCCGGGCGGAAAACCGAAAAGCGTGCTCTCGTTCGCGAAAAAGCGCTTAAAGGGTGCGGGCGCGGCGATCGCGTTTGTGGTGCTGACGACCGTCATTTCCTCGCTGATTGGGATCATCAATCCCGCGTTTTCAAGAATTTTTCTGGACAGACTGCTGACGGGAGAAAATCCCGAATGGTTTATGACCTTTCTTTTTGCGTTCGCGGGAATGGGCGCAGTGCAGCTTATCGTGCAGTGGATTCAAACGGTGTATTCGCTGAAAATAAACGGAAAATTATCCGTCGTTGGCAGTACGGAATATATGTGGAAGGTTCTGCGTATGCCGATGGAATTTTTCTCGCAGCGTATGGCGGGGGATATCCAACAGCGGCAAGGCATGAACGCGAGCGCGGCGCAGTCGCTGGTGCAGACGTTCGCGCCGCTTGCGCTGAACACCGTTATGATGGTATTTTACCTTGTTGTAATGATACGCTACAGCTTCGTTTTAACGCTTGTGGGGTTGGCTTCGATAGTGATAAATATCGCCGTTTCGCGGATCATTTCAAAGAAAAGAATTAACATCACGCGCGTTTCAATGCGCGATTCGGGAAAGCTCGCGGGGGCGACCGTCGCGGGTATCGAGATGATAGAAACGATTAAGGCGAGCGGCGCGGAAAACGGATTTTTCGAAAAATGGGCGGGCTATCAGGCGAGCGTGAACACGCAGCAGGTGCGGTTTGAGAGGCTCAATCAATACCTCGGAATGATACCCACATTCGTGTCGTCGCTGGCGAACACCGCCGTGCTTATTCTGGGCGTTTATTTCACGATAAACGGGGAGTTCACGGTCGGTATGATAATGGCGTTTCAGGGTTTTCTGGGTTCGTTCACCGCGCCCGCGCAGACGCTTATCTCGGCGGGGCAGACCTTGCAGGAAATGCGCACGCAGATGGAGCGCGTTGAGGACGTTATGGAATACCCGACCGACGTGAATTACGATAACGACGCGGTTTCCGAGGACGAGGAATACGATAAATTAACGGGAAATGTGGAATTAAAAAACGTCACGTTCGGCTACTCGCGCCTTGCCGAGCCGCTGATAAGGGATTTTAATTTAACGCTGAAAACGGGCGGCAGAGTGGCGTTTGTCGGCACGTCGGGCTGCGGGAAATCCACGCTTTCAAAGCTCATTTCGGGCTTGTACAAGCCTTGGAGCGGCGAAATTCTCTTTGACGGAAAACCGATCTCGGACATTGACAGGAACGTTTTTACAGGCTCGCTCGCGGTGGTCGATCAGGACATTATTTTGTTCGAGGACACGATCGCGAATAATATCAAAATGTGGGATAATTCGATAGAGGATTTCGAGATGATATTGGCGGCTCGCGACGCGCAATTGCATGAGGATATAATGCGGCGCGACGGCGGCTATAACTACAAAATAACCGAGGGCGGCAAGGACTTTTCGGGCGGCCAGCGGCAGCGTATGGAAATAGCGCGGGTTCTCGCGCAGGACCCTACGATAATAATTCTCGACGAGGCGACCTCCGCGCTTGACGCCAAGACGGAATACGAGGTCGTGAAGTCGATAAAAGACCGCGGGATAACCTGTATTGTGGTGGCGCACAGACTGTCCACTATCCGCGACTGCGACGAGATAATCGTGCTGGACAACGGCGCAGTGGTGGAACGGGGAACTCACGAGGAATTATATGCGAAAAACGGAGTTTATACGCAACTTGTTACTAATGAATGAAGGGGCGCAAGAATAAAAAATGGGTTGGTTTGACGAACAGATAAAGCAGCGCAAGCAGAATGATAACGACGTTTTCGCGGATTCATTTGTCAACATCGCGGGAGCGGTTATGGGCAGCAAAGTTTCGGCGGCGCTGAACGACGAGCGTCTGTTGGTGAAAAACGCGTTCGACGAGATATTGAAATTTTATCATGTGAAAACGCGCGAAATTCCCGACAACATCAAGGACAGAAACGAGCAACTTGAATATCTGCTCCGACCTCACGGGATAATGCGGCGCACGGTCGTTTTATCCAAGGGCTGGTACAAGGACGCGGTGGGCGCAATGCTGGGCGTTCGCAAAAGCGACGGCGCGGTGGTCGCGCTTATTCCGAGCGGACTTTCGGGCTATTCGTTCATGGACGAAAAGACGGGAAAGCGCGTGAAAATAAACCGGAAAAATCAGGAGCTTTTCGAGGAAGAGGCGATATCGTTTTATAAGCCGCTGCCGCTGAAAAAGCTCGGTATTCCCGATTTGATGAGGTTCATTCCGGGAACGCTCTCACTCTCCGATTTCGTGCTGATAGGCGCTTCGACGCTTGGGATAACGCTTATCGGAATGCTGTCGCCGAGGCTGAATAATCTGCTTTTTTCCGCCGTTATCGAAAGCGGAAACTATCGGCTGCTGTTTGCCATAACTGTTTTTATGGTTTGCGTAACAGTGAGCAGTCTGTTGATAAACGGCGTAAAATCGCTGATAATGGCGCGGATAAACACTAAAATGAACATATCCGTTCAGGCGGCAACGATGTCGCGCGTGATGTCGCTGCCCGCCGAATTTTTCAAGAATTACGGCTCCGGAGAGTTATCCGCAAGAGCGCAGTATATCAACTCACTATGCAATATGCTGGTGTCAACTGTGCTGTCAACGGGGCTTACTTCCGTTTTCTCGCTCGTTTACATATCGCAGATATTCGTGTACGCGCCCGCGCTGGTCGTGCCGTCGCTTATTATCACGCTCGCGACGGTGGCATTCTCGGTGATATCGGCTTTCGCGCAGATGAAAATAAGCAAAAAGCAGATGGAGCTTTCCTCAAAGGAAAGCGGTATGTCCTACGCGCTTATTTCGGGGGTACAGAAAATAAAGCTCTCCGGCGCGGAAAAACGCGCGTTCGCGAGGTGGGGAAACCTCTTCGCGGAGGACGCGCGGCTGAGCTACGACCCGCCGATGTTCCTCAAAATAAACGGTGTGATTTCGAGCGCCATTTCGCTTGTCGGGACGCTCGTAATGTATTATTTTTCAATCTCCTCCGGAGTTTCCGTCGCCGATTATTACGCGTTCAACACGGCTTACGGAATGGTCTCGGGAGCGTTCATGTCGCTGGCGGGAATAGCTCTGACGGTGGCTCAGATAAAGCCAATAACGGATATGGTGAAGCCGATACTGGAAGCGGTTCCCGAAATTTCCGAGGGAAAACAGGTGATAACGCGGCTGTCGGGCGGCATTGAGCTGAACAACGTTTCATTCCGCTACAACGAAAATATGCCGCTCATTGTGGACGATATGTCGCTGAAAATCCGACCCGGGCAATACGTCGCGATAGTGGGCACGACGGGCTGCGGAAAGTCCACGCTCATGCGGCTTATGCTCGGGTTTGAAACGCCGCAGAAGGGCGCGGTGTATTTCGACGGCAAGGATATTTCCGGCGTCGATTTAAAGTCGCTGAGGCGGAATATCGGCGTTGTAATGCAGAACGGCAAGCTGTTTTCGGGGGATATTTTCTCGAATATAACGATTTCCGCGCCGTGGCTCACTATGGACGACGCGTGGAAAGCCGCCGAATTGTCGGGTATCGCGGAGGATATCCGCCGTATGCCCATGGGTTTGCACACGATAATCTCCGAGGGGTCGGGCGGCGTTTCGGGAGGTCAGCGGCAAAGGCTGATGATTGCCCGCGCCATAGCCCCCAAGCCGAAGATACTGATGTTCGACGAGGCGACATCGGCGCTCGACAATCTCACGCAGAAGACCGTATCGGAGTCGCTCGATGGGCTGAAATGCAC
>CAJUMS010000149.1 GCA_910587465.1 uncultured Oscillospiraceae bacterium | reverse complement strand
ACGACGGCGAGGGGATTTTCCGTAACCTCAACGCGAACGGTAGCCGCGCCTACCTCGGGATTATAAGCGTAATGCGCGATATTTCCAAAAAGCTCGTCTATCGCTATATCGACCTGCATCTGCGTTTTCATCGGACAGTCGAGCTGCTCCAATTGCTCGTCCACAAAAGCGGTCACGGCGGCAACGTTTTCGAGCGTCGCGTCGATTGTAAGCTCCTTCATCTTAATCCTCCATTCTCGCCCTGTATTCCAAACACAGCATTGTGATATCGTCAAACTGCGGCGCTTCTCCTACAAATTTATCAATATCCTCTTTGATTTTAGGGAGCAGCTCGGCGGGCGGCAAATCGGAATTTTCTCCGAGAATTTCCGTAAGTCTGTCCATGCCGTAAAGCTCGTTATTCACGTTGGTAGCTTCGGTTACGCCGTCTGTGTACTGGAAAATTTTATCGCCTATATCAAGCTGTATCTCGCCGCACTTGTACCGCATACCCTCCATACCCGCGAGAACAAACCCCGCGCGTATTTTATACGGTTCAAAATCGCCGTCCTTTTTACAGATGTAGGGTATCTCATGACCTGCGTTAACAAAGCGGAAATCACCGTTCACTAAGTCGAGCACTCCCTCGAACGCGGTGATAAACAATCCCTCACTGTTGCTCTCGCAGAGCAGCTCGTTGACCTCGGTAAACACTTCGCCCAAGTCCTTTCTCGGCTGCGTGTGATCCTTGATCAGCGTCTTGCCGATGACCATAAACAGCGCCGCTGGAACGCCCTTGCCCGACACGTCCGCCATAACTATCGCGAGGTGCCGCTCGTCCACCATAAAGAAATCGTAGAAGTCGCCGCCGACCTCCTTTGCGGGGTTCATGGTCGCGAAAATATCAAATTCCTTTCGCTCGGGAAACGCTGGAAAAATACTCGGCAGCATATTCGCCTGAATACGCGTGGCGACGGACAATTCGGTGTTGACGCGCTCTTTTTCCGCCGTTATCGCGGTAAGATTTTCGGTGTACTCGACAATATCCTTTTCCATTTTTTCGACCGCACGCGCGAGAACGCCTATTTCGTCCCTTTGTTTGATTACGGACAGATTTTCGGACAGAGTGTTGTTTTCCGCAAAATGCTTCGCCTCGTCCGTGACCGCGAGTATCGGATTTATAACGCCGCGCCGCAGTATCACGGCGTACACGAAAATAAACAAAGCTATCGCGCCGAGCGTCCACAGAATAACGTGCAGAACGTAGGTGTTCCGCGCGGCTTCAAGTCGCGTCATCGGCTTTTCAACGCAAAGCATCGCGATAATTTCTCCGTCGGAGTTTTTCACATCGATAGCGGCTGTCGTGTGCGCCCCGGATTCGTTTGAATATGAATACAAATATTTTTCCGCGCGTCCGCCCTCCGTCATAATTTTGATGACGTTTTCGGTATGCTTTTCGTCAAGATCGGAGGCGGTGTAGCCGAGCGGATAGCGGTCAAAGCCGGTGCTCGAATTTACCGTATCATAGATGTATGTAAGCGTTTTGTAATCGCCGCTCACTCTCGCGACATAGATAAACGTGACGTTGGTCGCGTCGGTGAGCGCGTCCAGTCTCGACAGAATATTTTCGTATTCCTCGTCGGTCTGCCCCGTTTCAAGATATTGTTCAAATTTATCGGGGTTTAAAATTGCCCTCGCCGTTTCCGCGATTTCGTATGCCGAATCATTATACTGCTGTTCAAGCACCGCGGTAAACTCGATATAACCGACCGTGCTGCACACGACGCCCAATAATATCCCGAAAACAATTACTCCCGCCGTGAGCTTTCCCGCTATTCCGCTGAGCTTTTTCATATCTTTTCCTCCGCGTTTATTATCTGCGCCGCAAAAAAGCTTTTCTTTTCCTCCGTGTTCAGAAAATGCGGCATTTTGCTCTGCGCCATAGGCTTGCCCCTTTCAGCAAGCGTCCGCTCGTAGCGCCCGAAGCTGCCCTCCCTAAGATACTCGATATGCAGCGGCTCTATCTCGCGCATATTCAGACACGACTTGTATTCGGGATTTGCCTCGCACATACATTTTTCAAATATCCCGTCGGCGTTATCGGGAATTTTTTCACACTCCATATAAAACAAATATCTCGGCGCGATCCCCGAAAAGTCCTCGCGGACGCAATAGCCTCTTACCTCAGTTCGCGCCAGCTCCGCAAACCGCTTTATCGCCATATCAAACTGCTGCTGATTGCTTTTCTCTCCCGCGACATTTATTATCTGGTTCCGCCGGTAGCAAAATTTGACGACAGGCGCTTTTTCGTGCTTTCCCACGACCCTTACAACGTCTCCGAGCCTGTACCGGTATAGCCCCGAACGGTTTGTGACGACAAGCTCGTACTTTTTGCCGACCACCACATCGCCCATAAGCAGCGGCGCGGTATCCCCGTCGACTGGGATAAACTCAAAGAAAGCTGATTCGGGCAGCAGCATGTATCTGTCCGCGGAACCGACTTTCTCAGCCAGCCCGAAAACGCCCTCCGAAGCGGCGTAGACGAAAAAATGCAGTGGAACATCTCCGGCGTAGCCGCGCATTTTTTCGGTATAATAAAAAAAGCTGTCGCCGCCTATCGCGAGAATATATTTTACTTTTTTCCAGATTTTTTTGATTATTCCTTTATGTAAATTTTCGCGCGGAATACTCCGCAATTCCTTTGCCCGTTCGGAATCCGGCGGGAGCCTTTCGGCAATATATCCCCTTTGCTTTTCGGGAATATCCGCGCTTACCGTACCGTATTCGATATCGTCCAGCAGTTGCTCCCAGTTGCGGAGAATATATTCCGTCACTCCCGCGACGCGGTTTATAAAAACGCCGTGTATCGCCGTCAGATCTCGCTCGGCAAGCGCAAAACGAACCTTGACATACAATTGTTCCTCCAGCGCTTCGGGAAATAATATCTCTTTCGGAACACAATAATCGGAAGCGTCAAATCCACCGTTCTCGTCAAGCCACTGGTACACGCAGCCAGAGCGTATCCCGTTCATTCTGCCGTCGGGCATATATGTCTTCGCAAATTCGCCTATCTGAAATATCTTTCCGAAGATCTCCGATTCGTCCAAATCGCGGTAATACTCCCGTATCTGCCCGAAAACCGCGCCGTACATAAAAGTATAATGCGCTTCAAAATCGTATTCGGTTAGCGGGATATATTTCTCGTCGCCGACCGTACCGGAGCTTATACAAAAATATATTGCGTCGCGCGCGGTCAGAATATTTTTCTCCCCGTCAATAATGCGTTCAATATCGCCGGCGTAATCCTCGTAGGCCGAAATCGGAATTTTCTTTTGAAACTCCTGCGCGGAATTTATTCGAGCGAAATCGTATCGCCTGCCGAACTCGGTGTTTTTGTTTTCGTTCAGCCAATCGAGGAGGAATTTCGTTTGCGCCGTATCCGCGTTTTTGGCCAATGCTTCGAGACGTTCCAGCGCTTCGCTCCCGAGACGCGCGTAATTCGTTTTCATTGTGCGGAAACTCCCCCTTCCACAAAAATCTGCACGGTATTCGTGCCGAAGGTGCGCTGATACAGCGTTTGCTCGCATATGCTCTCGATAAGGCGTATCCCGAAATATTCCTCGTCGTTATCGGCATAGGCAAGCGGATTAAATTCGCTTCCGCCGTAGCGTATGCGTATTCCTATAACGCCCTGAAGCGAATACACCCGCAGAGCGAAGTCGCCGCTGTTTTCGTTTTTCGACGAAATAAGCGTCATCATTTCCTCAATCGCAAGGCTTATGCGCATTGTTTGCTTCAGGTTCATTCCGTTGCTTTCGCAGAAATCCGTTATCTTTCCCGAAGCGTTGCAAATGCTCTCCGCGTCGCCGTTTACGGAGAAATTTATCACGTTTCCCGAACGCTCCAGTGTGTTATCCAGAAGCAAAAAACGCGACTTGCTTTTATGAGTAATTCCCGTCGCGACAAACCAGAAGATCAGCGTTAAAATCTCCCCGAAAAACAAAAACAGCCATGGACTTTGACCGAAATAAAGCAGCGCGAAAAGGCTCGCGCAGGACATTAAAAAAACACGCAAAAATATGATCGAATTCGCCCAGACGTTATGCCCCGAGACGTTGTAAAAGCCCGACAGAACGCAATTTATAAGCGCGGGGATTATTCCGAGCGACAGACAGATAAACGAAAAACGCAGCGGTATATTCAGTCCGTACGCAAGTGAAACCAAGTTCGCACCGAGGATAATTACTGCGGAAAAAATAATCGCGCACGGAATTCCGCTTTTTAGTTGCCGCTTCATTAAAAGCCGCGTGCTCTCGTTGTCATGCTCGCCGCTGTATATCCCAAGCATTGCCGATGCGGCTTGCGGAATGCCGCTTGTAACGCTTTCGGCGAACGCGCAGATACAGTTTACCGCCGTGAACGCAGCCACCGTTTCGCTTCCGCAATAGCTCAGCAAAAGCGCGTTTATCGCCGATACTCGCAGGGTTTGAAACAGGTTGTTCGCCGCCGACGGGCTGCCCGCTTTCGCAATTTCCGAGAATTTAATGCCCACCGCTTTCACGCATAAACCGAATTTAAACCCGCTTTTTTTATCGCACAGCTTTACAAGTCCGAGAACGCAAGCCGCCGCGGTCGACAGCACGCTCGCCAGCGCCGCGCCGAATATTCCCATATCGAACGCGTACAAAAACAGCACATC
>CAJUMS010000148.1 GCA_910587465.1 uncultured Oscillospiraceae bacterium | reverse complement strand
AAAAAACTCGTTTTTTTTGAGAAAATTGTGTAAAGTTATATTGACAAAATCATATCGACTGCACCAGCAGCATTACCAATGACGCGCTTTCGGCGGTGTCGCTGATCGAGTCTGACGCTGTTCTGAGATTGGTTTCGTGCGATCTGAAATCCATAAGCTACCTCAATTCACAGCTCCCGCTTTTGTTGGATAATAAGTTCAACGCGAATAAGCAGTACAAGGCGGCAAGCAACGTTTCGTCCTTTCAGGCGGACGATGAAATTGAGCAGATCGTAGGCGGCGTTAGCTTTAAAATTCCGCATAGCGATGAGGTTTATAAGCAATTTCTCGCAGGAAATTTATTCGCGGGGCTTACCGAAAAAGACAGTAAGGATTTTCGGAAGGCTGTGTCAAAAATCGCAAATGAGGTGTTCGAGATATGAGTCTGACTACTAATTCCAATACGCAGAATCTGTTCTTTAAATCGGATAAGAAGCGTGATTTTTCCGATGTTCTGAACGAGGTGCAGTCGTATATTTCGAGCAAATATTCCGCGCTGGTTATCGACGGAATCAATAACGTTAATTCGGGAAATGACGAGGTGAAGCTGCAGGTCAAGCGATACATCGGCAAATATCTGCTCGATTATCGCATCTCTGTCGAAGGGCTTTCTCAAACGGAATTGGTCGACAAGCTGTACACCGAAATGGCGGAGTTTTCTTTCCTCACGAAATATATTTTCGGAACGGGGATCGAGGAAATAAATATCAATTCCTGGGACGATATTGAAGTGCAGTACAGCAACGGAACGAATGTCAAGTTGGATGAGAAATTTGAATCTCCCGATCATGCGATCAACGTTGTCCGCCGTATGCTCCATGTGTCCGGAATGGTTCTGGATAACACCTCGCCCGCTATACTCGGACATCTCTCGAAAAATATCCGTATCGCCGTGCTGAAAACACCGCTTGTCGATGAGGACGTCGGTGTGGCGGCATCAATCCGTATCGTCAACGCTCAAAAGTTACAGAAAGAGGACTTCCTCAAATCGGGAACGGCGACTGATGATATGATGGAGCTGCTTTCCGCGCTTGTCCGTTACGGCGTTTCAACGACAGTCGCGGGCGCGACTTCAAGCGGAAAGACAACGCTGACTGGCTGGCTGCTGACAACCATTCCGCACGATAAGCGCATTTTCACCATTGAGAACGGCTCCCGTGAGTTGGACTTGGTGGAGCGTGATGAAAACGGAAAAATCGTGAATAAAGTTGTGCATACCATTACGCGCGAATCCGAGGATGACCGCAAATCTATTTCGCAGGACGATCTGTTGGACATGGCGCTGCGCTTTCACCCAGATTATATCGTTGTCGGCGAAATGCGCTCTTCGGAAGCGGATTCCGCGCAGGAAGCTGCGAGAACCGGACACACGGTAATTACCACAATTCACTCGAATTCGTGTGAATCGACTTGGCGCAGAATGGTCACGCTCTGTAAGCGCAAATATCCGAACGTTGACGATAAGGTAATTCTGAATTTGGTCACAGAAGCGTTTCCCATCGTTGTTTACGCCAAGCAGCTTGAAAATAAGCAGCGGCGAATTATGGAAATTATGGAGTGCGAAATTTGCGCGGACGGTTCGCGAAAATACCACTCGCTCTATCAATATAAGATAACCGAAAACCGCATGGAGAACGGGAAATTTATCGTCAAAGGTACGCACGAAAAGGTGGAGGAAATCTCCGAATCGCTCCAAAGACGGCTCCTTGAAAATGGTATGCCGCAAGGCGAATTGAACGCACTTATGAAAGGGGGAAAATCCGCATGAACGCTATATTAACGGTCGCTTGTATCGGCATGGTCGTCGGATTTTTTCTGCTGTTCGGAATTTCTCCGATGGAATTTACCGAGGGCATTTTTACGCGAATTCTCGCGAAACCGAACAGCATAAAATCTCAAATTAACGAGGCTACCAAGCGCAAGAAACCGAACATATTCCGCAGAGAAATCTCGGAGGCGCAGGAAATATTACGGCTCACCAACCGCACCAATATGTTTGGTATTTTGTGCGCTTGCTCCCTCGGTTTGTCGGCGATAGGAATTTGCATTGCGGTCGCAATGGGGAATGCTTTTCTCGCTCCCGTTATGGCTGTGGGGTTGATGTTTGTGCCGTTCTGGTACGTCAAGACGACCGCCACAAACTACAAAAAAGCAATCTCTTCCGAATTGGAAACGGCGCTCTCCATAATTACGACTGCGTATTTGCGTAACGAGGATATAATCACTTCCATCGAAGAAAACGTGCATTATCTGAACGCGCCCGTCAAGGCGGTTTTCGAGAATTTCATCAGCAGAATCAAGCTGTCGAATCCCGACATCACCGCTGCTATTTTGGATATGAAAACTAAGATCGACAACGAGGTTTTTCACGAATGGTGCGACAGCCTCATTCTTTGCCAGAGCGACCGCAGCTTGAAGTCGACGCTCACCCCGATAGTGAATAAGCTGTCGGATATGCGAGTGGTAAACGCCGATCTCGAATATATGATCACCGGACCGCGCAAGGAATTTATTTCAATGGCTTTTCTCGTGATTGGAAATATTCCGCTGTTATATATGCTGAATAAGGCGTGGTTCAACTCGCTGATGAATACCGTTGTCGGGCAGATCGTGTTGGCGGTTTCGGCGGTCGGGATTTTTATTTCAACGGCGATCGTTATCAAGCTCACCAAGCCAATTGAGTACAAGAGATAGGGGGATTTTGAATGGAATTTTTAATGATCATATTCGGAATTTCATTTGCGGTCGGGCTGTTTATGCTGCTCGCCAACGCGCTGAAAATCCCCTATCTCAAAACCTCGAAAGCGGTAATGAATACGGGTCGCGAGGATAAGAAAATATCCAAAAATATCGAGGCGATATTACTCGGAATCGCGTCGAAAATCGGCAAAATCATCCCGATGGATAAGTATAAAAAGTCGCGCTTGGAAAGCACCTTGAAGTCCGCGGGAATAAAAATGACACCCGAAACATTTACGGCTCTTGCGTTTCTCAAAGCCTTTTGTATTGCGCTTTTGGCTGTCCCGTGTGCATTTTTTATGCCGCTGCTGATTCCCTTTTTCATTATTTTGGCGGTTGCAATATATTTTCGCGAGAACGGCAAAGCTGATGAAAAGATGAGGGAAAAGCGCGACGCAATAGAGCAGGAATTACCGAGATTTGTGGCGACCGTGGAGCAGGAATTAAAGACCTCGCGCGATGTTTTATCCATTATGGAAAACTTCAAAAAGCACGCGGGAGTGCATTTCGCTTACGAATTGGATGTTACCACTGCGGATATGCGCAGTTCCAGTTATGAAGCGGCTTTGACGAGATTTGAGGCGCGTATCGGGTCGGCGCAGCTCTCCGATGTAGTCAGAGGTTTGGTGTCGGTCATCAGAGGTGATGACAGCGCTGTATATTTCAAAATGTTGGCGCACGATTTCAAGCTGATTGAACTCCAAAGGCTCAAGGCGAAAGCAGCAAAGATACCTCCGAAAATCCGTATTTTCAGCTTCGGAATGTTAATGCTTTTCCTGCTCACTTATCTTGTTGTTATGGGAATGCAGCTTCTCGATTCGCTGAGTTCGATGGCTTAACGGAGGTGACGAAATGCGAAAATTATTACGCTCCAAGCGCGGCGAAGGCTACTTTGATATCGTTATCGTTGTGCTTGTGGTAGTCATGGTGATTGCGCTAATTATGGCGGTCGCGCCTGTTGTTTCCGCGAAAATTCAACTTGATAATTACGCCGACGAGCTTGTGAGAGAAGCGGAGATTTCGGGCAGGATCGGCTCGGAAACTACGGCGAGGGCGCAGGTCTTAACGGAACGCACGGGAATCGCGCCCAAGATCGAATGGTCAAGATCGGGAAAAGTGCAATTAAATCAGGAATTTACCGTAACTTGCACTTATAAAATGGACATCGGTTTCGGCGAATTCGGGAGTTTTCCCGTGACGCTTACCGCAAAGGCTTCGGGCAAAAGCGAGGTGTATCACAAGTGAAAAAAATATTACGGTTACTTCGCTCCAAAAAAGCCTATACCGCTGCACCGTTGACGGTCGCGATAGCGCTTGCGGGAATGATGTTTTTTGTAGTGCTGTGGCAGATAATTCGACTGATCACTATATCTGCAGGAGTTAAGGACGCGGTGCAGTCGGCGGTAATTGCGACCTCGGTCGGAAATTATTCCAATGTCTATGATGGCGTTCGTGAGGGTTATTCGGGCGGATACAGATATTCGGGAAATTCGTGGAAATCGGCAATATCTACGGGCGATGTTTACGGACGGTTGGATCAATTGCTTGGACTGCAAAGCAGCGGCGGCAAGCACGTTAAAAGCAATTCGGACGGTACTGAATTCGCGGTTTACGGACTTACCGTGAACGTTGATAACGCGCAGTTTGCGCCGACATCGGGAGATATCCCACAGTTCTCGGCAACATCATATATAACGCTTGAAGTTCCGTTATCGTTCTGCGGAGATGTGCTGCCGCCGATGAAAATTCGGCTCTGCGTGAAGTCCAAATACACCCCGAAATTTTAACGAATATCCACAGGAAAATGAAAAAGTTTTGTCATTTCCGTAGAAAACAGTTTTTTTGACTGGATAAATTTCTCGCGGTATGGTAATACTAATCTCTAACCAAGATATAGACAACCGAGAGAAAATATGATATAATAA
>CAJUMS010000147.1 GCA_910587465.1 uncultured Oscillospiraceae bacterium | reverse complement strand
TATCTCGATGACGATATGAATCAGTCTTTTCGCTCTCTGATAAAAAGCTTTGATGAAAATAAGTTTTATCAAATAGATTACGCGGCGGACGGCAGTCTGCGCCACGCCGCCATGACAGAAAATCTCATATCTCCCGATGAACGCAGGCAGCTTGTCGCCTTATATGTTTCGGTAAAAAAACGAATTCCGGACGTGACGCTTTATGCAAGACCTGTCGAGATTACGGATATTACGGAAGACGAGATCAACGGTCAAAATCCGCTGTTGTGGGAAAGGGAGGTCGCGCTTGATAAGATTACGCCTATCAACGCCCCTCATTACCGAGTACTTGACAGCGGTGAAGCCGAATATACCGGTTGTATCTCCACACGGACGCTTAATACAAACGTATCTGTAAAGCTGCCGTTCAGGGTAGATATAGATTTCCGCGTACCTATGGATGACGAGCAGTTCGGTTACGGTGACAGCGAGGGCAGTATTGTTTTTTATCACGGTTCCGACAGCTATGACAGCGGCTTAAATCTCAAAATTATGGATTTCGGTATCAATATGAATAACCATTCGAGCTGTCGTGAGGAAGCAATCAGCTTTCATCAGCCGATATTTCACGATCTTTATAATTTCCCGAACAGGGGTCGGATCAAGCCGAACGAATACAATCATGTCACATGGATCATCGGGCAAAAGCATTTGGCAGTCATAATAAACGGTGAGATACGGTATTGCGGAACCGCCTTTCCGTATATGTCCCTTGATCTGAACCGTGAAGAAGCATATCCGATTGTTATCGGCTCGAACGGTCAGGGAATGAAATATTTCAGAAAAATCAGGATTTCACAGCTTGCGTATTCACAGACAAATAAAATAATGAACGGAGAACTTACCGTAAATATAAATCGGAGCAATAACTTAATTCCCATTATTCACCGTCTTATTATAGAAGAGTACGGTCAAATTTACCGATTCAACGGGAGCGCCGCATATGTAATGGAATGTCTGGGAGAGAAGGAGTATGATTATATGTTTTTTGCTGGACTTACCGGAGACGTGTTTGCTCAGCATTATAGACAGCCGTTTTCGGGCGATGGCGTGAACGTATATTATCAGTCTAACGGCGACAGAAATTTTTTTATGGGAGTTTTTGAAAAGTGCGGTTATTCAGCTGCGTATGTTTTCAGCCGCGAGCTTCTCAAAAATAAAGAAACGTATCTGAAAAAACTCATTTCCTTTATTGACAAAGGCGTACCCGTTATATTCATGGGATATTCGGATCAGCCGTGCGGTGTGTTTGTGGGTTACGAGGAATACGGGAAAACACTCATATATATTTCGGGAGATAACAGCGAGCCACAGCGTATTTCCTGTGATAAAGCAATGGGATACGATACCAATAAAAGCGGCTGGATATTCGTTGATGAGAAAAAAGAACAAAAGGATATTGCAGAAATTTACCGTGAAGCAATTTTTGCGCTGCCGAAGCTTCTGACAACCGAAAATGATAGATATTGCTTCGGTGCGCCGGCTTTCCATAAATGGGCGAATGACATCGAAAACGGATATTTTGAACAAATAAAGCCCGAGGAATTTGATTCACGGTCAATGTACATTAATTTCGTTTTTACGCTTGCCACAAACGGCTGCTGCTGTCCTAACTTTTTACACCGCGTAAATGATTTAAATCCTGATATGACATATCTTTACGATATTAGTCTTCTGTACAAACGCACCGCCGACATCTGGCACAACGACGGCGGTAATGATCTCGAAGCTCTCGGAGGCAGCTTCAATATAACGCTTGAAACGCTGCAAACTCCTGAGAAACGCGAAAAGATCGCCGCAAGAATTCGTGAATGCGGTGATATTATCGACGAGGTTGTAAAGATACTGAATGAAAACATACGGAGGTAAAAAAAATGGAATTTGAACAATTATCCTTTACACCAATGGTAAAAGAGGATATTCCGCTTCTGACCCCTATTATGAAACGTTGTTTCGATAACGACTCACAGCTGTTTTTTCAAAAACCCTCAGGCGGACCGCCGGGTTACGATGACGGCAGCTTTTTAGAGGAATGGGGATTTAATCCCGAAGCCACATCCTATCGCATTGATCTTAACGGTACGCCCATAGGCGCCATCATATTATTTATCCATGAGGAACATGGCTCGGGCTTCCTTGGAAATATTTTTATTGACACCGACCTGAGCGGCAATGGATATGGCAGTATGGCATGGCGTTTTGTGGAGCATATGTATCCGAAGGTTAAGACATGGTATGCGGAAACTCCCGCTGTCTCCTACCGTAATCACTATTTTTACACAAATAAATGCGGCTTCCATATAGTTGGCGTGGAAGGCGGCAGAGATAGATTTGAGGCTCAATTCAAACTCTGCAAAACAATCACATGGAGGAATTAAAATGATAAAAAATATTGAAAACTTAGTCTCTTTTCCTGTAAATGCACAAAGGAACTCTTTTTTTGGCGCCCTTTCTTCTATTCTTTTATATCGGAACGCTTACACGGAGGACACACCTTTTTTCTGTGGCAAATATCAACGCAGCTGTATAAAATGCGGCAAATGCGGAAACGACACTTTTATCAATAAACATCACCTTAAAATATATCAATATTTGATCACAATAACCGGCTGCGCATATTTTTGGATAGATAAGGAAATTGGTAATTCGTTCAACAAATCGTACGCAGCGGACGATTTTACGGAGACCGCTCTTGATCGGCTATCCTTAGCTTTATACGCGTCTAGTTATCACTATGAGTCAATGAACAAAAACACAGAGGAAAATGTACTGTTTGAAAGAATAAAGCAGGCTATTGAGAAAAAACAGCCTATCTTGATCAAATTGAGTCTTGGCGATTTGTGGGCGGTGATAACAGGATACGATGATGATAAAAATCTTCCGTACCTAATGAAATCCCGCCGTTTACCGCAGCCTGATAAGGATTGGTATAATAAGCTCAGCAATATTGTTTTCATAACGGATAAATATGATAGTACGATTTCATTGTCAGAATCTCTCGAGCATATGATACGGCACTTAAATACCGGCAGCAGGAATAAGCTGGAGCAAAAAATATATCATAAGTTAGAAACGGAACAGGACGGAAAGAAGCTTGGCAAGTGGTTAAATCAAATAAACGGTCTTGCCATAGAAACCAGGTGGCATGCGTCCGAATGTTATCGGAACACGCTGACGCCTATGGCTGGCGACAAAAGATGTAAAAAGCTCCTTTTGGACGCATCGGATTTGCATCTTCGTTTTCATGATCAGGCATGGAAGATTTGGGGGCTTTTGGGTGTTTCGTCGGAAACGTTCTATTGTGTGCCTAAAAACATCAATGAATTGTTGAGTAAATCATCTGCCAGAGCGGAACTGGAAACCTTGTTTCAGGATTTGTTTGCCATAGACCGTCAAGTGTCTCATTTACTGCAGGAATGTTTAACTATGCTTTAATCCTATGCCCTCAATCGAATTGAGATACTTTTCGCAGATAGAGCCGCATTACCGTTTTAAATGATCTGCTTAAACTTGAGATAATTCTCATCTGTTTGAAATAAAACATTCATTTATCGGCTGAAATCTCCATTAAACTCCAGCACCACATTGATCCCGCCGTCCTCGTCGTTGTAAACCTTTACCTGATTTGGCAGCATTATTGCGATATTCACTCCCACAACAACGATTCCCGCCGCGCCGAAAGCAAGCGCGGTCACAAGCCATGAAAACCTGCTTTTAAATAATGCTGCACATATCAAAATATACGACAAAAAATGATCGCTTCCGAAAATTCCGATCCACCGACAAACTGAGCAAACGTCAAGCGCTCTAACATTGATATCTTCTTAAACATAACGAGCTGCGCTTTCCCGTTCAACGTATCTGGCACGCGGTTCAATGAAATCACATCATTGTATTTTAAATTATAATGCGATTTCGGAAGCTTGTCAAGCGTTTTATACGATTCAAATTCCGTTTTACGCAAAAAAATTACGCATCTCATGCAAGCTGTTTTTTCCTGAGATTGCCGCCGTCAGAGGTCTTTTAATTCGACGCGAATGCTGTCTTGTTTTCCATAGAAGATCTGACGCGCCTATTCTTTGTTTAATGCGGCTCAAATTTTAACTTGATTTTTGTTTTTGTCTATGCAATAACATTAGAACAAGTTGAGGCTGTGTGGACAGCCGAGCAGAACTCGGCTGTCCAAATATCTGACAATAAACAGCTCTGGAGCACACGGAAACAACGGATACAAGATCGCCATAGAGAATCTGTCGCAGAGCAGAAACGGCTATAAAAAGCCATTTGTGGCGGAGAAGACTTTTCCAGCTCTCTTCGGGAGCATAGACCTATAGGAGCATACCTCAAAACTTAATTCCGCCAATACCTCTTGACACTACAAATATTTGGCACTTTCAACAACACGAAAACAGCCGCAAAACACCTTGTGACTACATATTTGACCACTTAGACAAATAACCCGTGAAATCCGTATCACAAATAATATTTTAATACAATCATAACCACGCGTGAAACGCGTGGTTTGCACAGGCGCTTCAAGCGCCTGATACCGGCTTGCGCCTGAAGGCGCATTGAAAGGTTCGGCAACCGCATCTTATTCACGAGCAGCCGCTTAAGCGGCTGTTCTTTTGCTTATTGGTTCTTGCGACCCGTAAATGGGTCAATGTACTCTTTCAGGGTAGGACTGGACGAAAAGCGCAGAATATGATATAATAAAGAAATGAGAGTAGCAACA
>CAJUMS010000146.1 GCA_910587465.1 uncultured Oscillospiraceae bacterium | reverse complement strand
TATACCTTATTTTTCACCAATTTGCAACAGGTTTGTGCGGTGTTGCCTTAATTATGGTTAAGGATATAGACTTGAAGGATGCAAAGCTACGAAGATTGTCGCTTAATGATATAAGCACTTTGTGCCAGGGTGTACTGGATTGTGCTTTCCACAAGAATGAGGCAGGAACTACTTATATGCCTGAAAACGTTGAGCTTTCAAGGGCTTATTTTGAGTTGTTGGTAACTTTTCCCGATTTAAAAATGGAGAAAATCGGACTTGCAGAATTTTTCGAGGATTATGCTGATGGACAATATGATCATTATCTGTCTATTGCGCGAGAAGACGGGAGAATAAAGTATTTTGAGAGAACCGTAGATTCGGCGATTGAAACCGCTATTCGTTATCATACAGGTGGTAGACTTGCAACAGCCGCTGCAACACTTATTGATAACATCAATGGGGTGGTTGAGAAATATTCCGACAGTCTCAAGAACATCGGAGCGGCTGACATCCAGAACTTCCTCAAGGGTTTCGGAAAGATTTCGTCCGATCTTAATCCTCAGACAGTTGCCGATGCGGTCATAAAGATGCATCAGAGTGAGACTGAGAAACCAAAGCGCACAAGGAAAAAGGAGCCCGCTAAGACCGCGAACGAGTAATAATGTGAAAGGATATGTACTTTATGGGCAAGAAAATTAAAACGGTAGCAGAACTTATTCGCGTATTCGCGAAAAATGACTGTACACAGTCTGAGATATCCGAGATATGTTACGACCTTTATTATGTAACAAATCGTGTAATGAAAATCCCCGATGGTGATTATACCGATGAGGTTGCAGAGTTCTATCGAAATAAAAAGCGCAGGGAAGCAGAACAAAATCAGGATTGATCGGTGGTGTAACGGCTAAAAAAACTCTTAGAAACACTAGCCGTGCGAATGGAAGGCTAGGTATTTATATGGCAAGTAATGTAAGAATCCCTATGGTTACTTCAATCGAAAAAGCAATATATATTTATTATTCGCGAATCGAAATGGGTAACAAAGATATCACAGAATTGTTTGGTGATTTAAGTTCGGCAACAATCAGCAGATTGAAACAGAAAGCGCGGGAGCAGATGGCAATTGATAGTGTTCAAAGCTGGACAGGCTACGGGGTGTCAACCGAATCGGCATATCGTGCATGGGGCTTAAATATTGCCGATCTGGAGAAGCGATATTCCAAATTAAAAGAATTACACCTTATGTGACGGAGGCAAGCAATTATGGACAACGCATTACTGCAACTTATAAAAAACGTTTTAAGTTTATCTCAAGACCACTATAACAAGGAAAACGCGGACAATTACATATTGCGCTGCAAAAATGCCGAGGTATTATGGTATCAGCCGATGAAGCTTATCGCGTGCGTTCGTTTCTGCGAGGATAAGAACAAGAACGAATATCATCTCTATAATCGCTGCGGTGCGTATCTTGCCCCCGGAGATCAGGTCAAGGTCTATTATACCACCAATGCGGCTAAGGGTTGGATAGCGGTTCGCAACGGCGTTCCCAATTTCCTTAACGAATATGGGCAGGATATCTCGGATATACGTAACTGCTGTGAGGAAGAACCCGATGAGTGCTGCTGCGATACCACCTGCTGTGAAGAGGCGGCGACGCGTCGGCAGAGCAAAGATGCCGAGGTGGTTGAGGAGTGGAGCGAGCGTATTGAAGGCACGGAAGAGGAGATACGCGAATATGAAGAGAATGAGGGGAAGGATAGCCCGTTCTACAAATTTAATACTCGGTAATGCTTGCAATTTAGTGCCTTAAAAAGAGAAAATACAAATAACACGATAGAGGCTTGTAGAAGAAAATGCCTTATAAAAAACGTGTTAGCAAGCCTCTTTTAAAATATGTTAAAATTTTAACGAAAGAGGTAAAATTAAAGTGTATTTATGTTCCTATAAGGATGATTATCACATAAACGGAAGGAAATTATACGACGAACTGCACATAAATGATTTGAAGTCTTTTCCGGAGTTCTATATTGAGGTAGAGAATGTAGTTTTTGATAAGGTAGGTAACAGCGCTTCGGAATTGGATTTTTGGCTAAGTCTACTTGATGCCATATCTATCTGTAAGCACTATCTGCCCGAGAGAAATGCCAAACGAGTGCTCCTCAAGCTGCAGCGTTACCGCAGACGGCAGCTAAAGGAGATCGAGAGCGGCTACTATGAGTTTCGTGACCGCATTGTTGAACTGGAAGCCGAGTTGACGGAACAGAAAAAGCTTACAGAGGCAGCCAGAAGCGACGCGGAAAAATCCGAGCTTGCCGACATATTCCTGCGGAGCAATAGCTGTGTGACGGCAAAAGAACTTAATGTGATTCTCCGACAAAACGGCATTATCAAGACTTATCCGTCTACTGTTTTCGAAACGATGGAGCGCTTTGAGTGGATCGACAACAGCGGTGCAGTTAAACATATGCCAACCCCATATGGCATTGACAAGGGCTATGTCCGGCTTGAGCAAGACATCAAGAATAGCAGAAAATGGCAGTATGCGCCGCTTGTAATTACTGCCAAGGGGCAGGCAGAATTACTTGAGCATTTCAAGGAGTTGAACGAAAAGGCGGTGGCAAGTAATGAAAATGCTTGTAAGACCTAATGAATTTGGCATTTTTGCGGATATATCTCGAAACGTAAAGACAAACAGTCTGTTTGTGGCAAAGTTCTTTGGGAAAGAACATAACCATGTTTTGAGAGATATTGAGAATTTGGAATGTTCCGAAGAATTCAAACTGTCCAATTTTGGACAGATTACTTACAAGGATTCGAGAGGACGTAAGCAGCGCTGCTGTGAAATGACAAAGAATGGCTTTATGTTCCTTGCTTTGGGGTATACAGGCAAGAAAGCCGCTTATATTAGGGAAGATTATATCAGGCGTTTTGACGAAATGGAGCGGTTTATTTCCACTCTTAACGTTGTTAAGGACGATTTTTCTGTCTTAACGGACGGTATACGAGCGGTATATGGTGATGATGCTCCACAATATGTTTACAGCAATGAAAATAATTTGCTGAACTCGATCATTACGGGAGCGAGTACCAAGAAATTCCGTGAATTGCATAACATACCAAAGGGCGAGAGTATACGACCGTACTTGACCGCACAGCAGTTAGACGTACTCGATAAACTCCAGAAAGTCGATACGGGCTTACTGCTGTCAACTCCCGACTATAAAACGCGAAAGCGACTTTTGCAGGAATATTACGATAAACTTCAATCCGCAAAATCGGATTGTGCATAACCATTGTCAAAACGGAGAGCAACTACATTAATCATGATAGTTGTTCTCCGTTTTTTTATCGAAAAACATCTGGAAATCCATTTCGGACGATAAATTTCCGAAAGTCTTGGAGGAGCGAAAAAACGCACTATTAAAGCAAGATTTTAGATATTGGGTACACGATCTTTGAGTACGAGAAATATTAAGAAATTCTTATCGGGGAAAAGTGTAAAATTTCGCTTTGCAACTGCCTTTTCGCGATATTTCAAAAAAACAAACAAAAAATTCACAAAATACCGCTTTCAGAGCGGCTTTTCGGGCTGTTTATTATGTTAAAACGCTAAAAAATATCGGCATATTATATTTTTGTCGGTTGAGCAACTAAAATGTTGTTAATTTTTTAACAAAAAGAGGAGGAATCAATTTGGCACAAAACTACGGAGTGCAACTATCAATTGACGTCGCACACTTGGTAAGGCAAATAAACGCGGCAATCAGAACGATCAATGCTGACGGTAAGATAAATCCGCTTAAATTATCGGCTTCTACAAGCGCTTTATCCGCAAGTATACGCAAAGCTATCAGCGAGATTAATTCCGGCGAAAAGCTCAAGAGCCGCCCCGTAAATATTGATGCAAGTGAGTCAAAACTACGACAAAGTATTGCAACAGCAATTAAAAACATCAATTCAAGCGGCGCTCTTAACGGGAAGGCAGTTAATCTAAAGGCAAATCTTAGATTAGATGACGCCGTAAAGAAAGTACGATCTCAAATTGCTGATATAACGGCAAAGTCAGGTGATATTAACGTTGGAGGCAGTGCGACCAATGCCGCTATAGCAAATGTTCGCAAACAATTACAAGCCGAGGGCGAACAACTCAAAACAAATAATGGTTTTCTGCGGGAACGCATAACATTATTCACGCGCAGCGGAGATATAGCCACCTCCCGAAAGTACGGAACACTTGGAGAAAACACGGTTGTAAACGCGGCGAACGGAACAGTCACCTCTATTACGCAAACCACGGATAATTCAAGAATTGCCGCCGAGCAAGCCAAAGTAACATCGGCTATCAATGGAACGCGAAACGCAGCGATCAAGTTGAGAGATAGTTATGCGGACATTAACTCGACAAAACCTATCAGCAATACTGCTTATTTTAACGACCTCGAAAATCGGTATAATGAAATAATTCGTCTGACAAACGAATTTTCAAAATCTGATACGCAAAATGCTGCACAATTCAAAGCCGATATGCAAGCCAAAATAGATGAACTGGATCGGTTTGTTAAATTATATCAAAAAGCCGAATACGCTCCGTCCACGCTCCGGGCAAAGGATATCGGTACGCTGAAGTCAATATCGACAAATCAGCTTGACGAGTTTGTATCCAAAATCAAGGCATCAAACGTACCAATAAATCAAATGCAAGGCACAATAGACAATCTGAAATTATCTCTGTCCAATATTTCCGATGCAGGTTCTCTTACTAAGTTTTTGAATGAGTTCAGTATCGCCCAATCCGAATTTAGCGCGTTAAAATCAGAGAGCAAAGCTTTGGCAACCGAAATGTCACGGGTAGATCGTCAAATGCAAAAGTAAATGCAACACAAAGCAGAAAAGTGTTGCAATAACCTC
>CAJUMS010000145.1 GCA_910587465.1 uncultured Oscillospiraceae bacterium | reverse complement strand
CCAGGCGCTTGAAGCGCCAGTGCAAACCACGCGTTTCACGCGTGGTTATGATTGTTTATATATCAAAGGCTCTTCCAGTCGTTGAGGAAACGCTCGATACCGATATCGGTGAGCGGGTGCTTTATCATCTGGCAGATGACATTATAGGGTACGGTCGCGATATCGCAGCCCGCACGCGCCGCCTGAGTAACATGAATGGGATTGCGGATCGACGCGGCAATTATCTCCGTATCAATACCCTGTATCATGAAAATATCAGCTATCTCGCGGATAAGCTCCATTCCGCATTCGCCAATGTCGTCAAGCCTTCCGAGGAACGGCGATACATAAGTTGCTCCCGCATTGGCGGCGAGTATAGCCTGAGCCGCCGAGAAGATCAGCGTTACGTTGGTCTTGATACCCTTTGCGGTAAGGCGCTTGCAGGCTTTCAGACCCTCCGCGCACATAGGCAGCTTTATAACTATGTTCGGGTGTATTTGTGCCAGCGGAAGAGCTTCTTCGACCATTTTGTCCGCCTCAAGCGAGATAACCTCAGCGGAGATAGGTCCGTCGACGATTCCCGCAATCTCCTTTACAACATCCTCGAAAACGCGGTGCTCCTTTGCGATAAGGGAGGGGTTCGTGGTAACCCCGCAGATAACGCCGAGGTCGTTTGCCTCGCGTATCTCGTCAACGTTTGCGGTGTCTATAAACAGCTTCATAATATTGTTCCTTTCGGTTTTGTAAATTCGTTTTATAAATCTATTTTACAACCCGAAGCTATACAATTCTACTCTGATATTGCGGTTGTGTGGTCAATAATTGCGGTTATTTGTCCGCTTTTTGAATTCCGACGGCGTACATCCCTGTATCGACTTAAATACGCGATTAAATGTGGTAATGCTGGAGAAGCCCGATTTCATTGCCGCGTCGGTTACGGTCATGTCCGTTTTTTCGAGCAGCAGTGCCGCCTCGCGGATACGTCTGCGGTTGAGGTAGTCGGACAGCGATGTGCCGCTGAATTTGCGGAACAATCTCGAAAAGTGGAATTTACTGTACCCCGACGCGTTTGCAAGCTCGTCGAGGGAAATATCGTACATATAGTTTTTGTCAATGTAATTCAGCGCGAGCCGAAGTTTGGCTGAATTTTTTTCAATATGCGGCTCGTAGGCGGTTTGTCGCTCTGCGAAAACGGCGAGCAGCTCGAGGAGCTTGATGTAAACGCGAGCTTCTGCCGCGGGAGAGGAGCTTTCATACAATGCGCGTATCTCGCCGATAAATCCGCCGGGTAAATCTTGCGCGCTTACCATAAACGGACCGGACAGCACGGTCATAAGCTCCGAGAGCGCGGAATTTCCCGAAAGCGCCGTATCATCGCATTGAATGACAACGTATGCCCCTTCTGAACTGAGCGCGTGGGGCTCGTTTGCGGGTATCAGTATTAAGTCGTTTTCATTCAGCGTAAATTCTCCGCGCGAGCAGACTGCCGTGAGTGTTCCTCTCAGCGGCGACGCTATTTCAACAGCGCTGTGGCAGTGCTCGGCGGTATCGCTGCGATCTGCGTATTCTCTTAACAGAACAGCTTTGCGTCCAATGCTACGATCCTCCGGCATATGCGCACCCCCTTTTCTACATTTTACCATATTTCGGCGAAAAATTCAATATAAAATACGATAGGTTTTGTAAAGCTGCATAATAAAAGTTTGCGACGATAAACAGAATACATATATAAGGCTACACTTTGTGTTGTAAATTGTTTCCTTAACATCATCTTTTCATGTTTGTGTTGTTTATCTTCCATAGACATTGACAAATAATGCACGATTGTGGTATAATTTTTTAATAAGCGGTTCCCGCCAATGTGAATTTTATGCACGGCGCGGACGTTTGTATTTTAAGACTTTGTAAACAACAAAGCCGGAATTATTTCGCTGTGAAAGGAAGCGATGCTTGTGAGCAAAACATATAACGGCGGCTCCGAAAAGCAAAGCCCGCTTGAACGTGTGGCGGCTTTTATAGTCGATAAGCGCAAGGCGTTTTATCTGCTGTATATCGGTGTTGCCATTTTTTGTATTTTTTCGAGCGGCTGGACTAAGGTTAACGACGACCTTACCAGCTACCTGCCCGATACCACTGAGACGCGTCAGGGTCTCACGATTATGGAGGACGAGTTCGTGACGTTCGGCTCAAGCCGCATAATGGTCGACAATATCTCGTTTGCTAAAGCGGAGGAGCTTTTGGAGCGTATTGAGAACGTTGAGGGCGTGAAGTCGGTCGAGTTCGACGGCACGGAGGAGCACTTCAAGAACGGCGCGGCACTGTTCTCGATAACCTACGACGGCACGGCAACAGACGAGGTGAGCGTGAACGCGCTTGCCGAGGTCGAAAAGCTCGTTGACGGCTACGATGTGTACGTTACGGGCGATACGGGCGATTCCGCGTCGGCGGGATTGGCGGCGGAAATGCAGGTCGTTATGATAATCGCGGTGGTCATCATACTGCTGGTGCTGCTGTTTACCTCTCATACATATATGGAGATACCCGTGCTGATAGCGACGTTTGGTATGGCGGCGCTTATGAACAAGGGTACCAACTTCATTTTCGGCGAGATATCGTTCGTTTCAGATTCCGTTGCGGTGGTACTGCAGCTCGCGCTCGCTATTGACTACGCGATAATCCTCTGTCACCGCTACACCGAGGAGCGTACTCATCTTGAGGCGCGCGAGGCGGTAGTCATCGCGTTGTCAAAGGCTATCCCCGAGATAGCGGGCAGCTCTATGACAACGCTTTCTGGTCTCGGCGCGATGTGCTTTATGCGCTTCGGCATAGGCAAGGATCTGGGACTTGTGCTGATAAAGGCAATCATACTCAGTCTTTTGGCGGTGTTTACGCTTATGCCCGGACTGCTGATGAGCTTCAGCGGGCTTATCGACAAGACACACCACAAGAATTTCGTTCCGCAGATAACGGGCTGGGGCAAGCTCGCGGTCAAGACGCGTTTTGTTATGCCTCCGCTGTTTATTCTGCTGATAATCGCGGGTTTTATTTTCTCGAACAAATGCCCCTACGCCTACGGTCAGACGGGTCTTACCACAACGCGTAAGAACGAATCGCAGGTAGCAGTCGAGCGCGTGAACGATACGTTCGGCAGCGTGAACACTCTCGCGGTCTTGGTACCGAACGGCGACTATGAAAAAGAGGGGCAGCTCCTTCGCGAGTTTGAGCGTATGCCCGAGACCGACACCGTTCTCGGACTGGCGAACGTCGACGCTATGGACGACTATGTGCTCACCGACAGGCTTACGCCGCGGCAGTTTGCCGAGATGACCGACCTCGACGTTGAGGTCGCTCGGCTGCTCTACTCCGCCTATGCGGTAGATCAGGAGACCTACGGTCAGCTCGTTTCGGGTATAGACGGATACGGCGTGCCTCTTATAGATATGTTTATGTTTCTGTATGATCAGATGCAGGAGGGCTACGTCACGCTTGACGACGAAATGACGGAGACTATCGAGGATCTGCACGGGCAGCTCTCCGACGCGAAATTACAGCTCCTCGGCGAGAATTACAGCCGCCTTGTGCTCACGCTCAATCTTCCCGAGGAAAGCGACGAAACATTTGAATTCCTTGATACCCTGCACAAGACCACGGCGAAATATTACCCCGGGGACGCTTACCTTGTCGGCAACTCCACGAGCGATTTTGACCTGTCCACCTCGTTCGGCGACGACAATCTGCTTATAGGTGTACTGACTATTGTGTTTGTCGTGCTGGTATTGGTATTCACGTTCAAATCTTCGGGGCTGCCGATACTGCTTATATTGGTTATTCAAGGCTCGGTATGGATAAACTTTTCGTTCCCGTACCTTCAGAAAGAGCCGTTGTTCTTCCTTAGCTATCTGGTAGTAAGCTCAATTCAGATGGGCGCGAATATCGACTATGCTATCGTTATCGCGAACCGTTATGTCGAGCTGAAGCAGATAATGCGCCCGAAAAAAGCGGTTATCGAGTCGCTCAATCAGGCATTTCCTACTATCGTCACCTCGGGTACGATACTCGCCTCGGCAGGCGTTCTGATAGGCTTTCTGTCGACTAACCCCGCGATATCCTCTATCGGAGTATGTCTCGGCCGCGGAACGCTGATTTCGATATTTCTCGTTATGGGAATACTTCCACAGATACTGCTTCTTGGCGACGTTATCATTGAAAAGACGGCTATCACGCTCAAGCGCCGTTTGCCGCTGCAAAGTCATTCGGGCGTTATACGGCTTGACGGTCATGTGCGCGGATATATTGCGGGCGTAGTGGACGGCGATTTCAGCGGACTTATCCACGGTACGCTGAACGCGCAGGTCGAGTCGGGAGCAATATCACAGGAAATGACCGAAGCGCTGCCAGCCGAATTTATGGGAGAGGAGGAGACACAAAATGAAAAATCACCTGTCTGATAAGATAGTTTCGCTGCTTGCGGCGGGAAGTCTGTTCATATCGCTTACCATGCCTGTTTTCGCTCAGGCTCCGCAGAATAATTCCGTTACCATCTCCTCCGCGGAGGAATTTATGAGCTTTGCGAAAAGCTGCTCTCTTGATCAATGGTCGCACGGTAAGACAGTAACGCTTACGGAGGATATAGACCTTTCGGGTGTTGACTTTGTGGCCGTGCCGATTTTCGGCGGAACGTTCGACGGCGCGGGATATACGATCTCGGGCGTGAGAAATGACGATTCGGGCTCACATCAGGGGCTGTTCAGATATCTTGAAAAGGGCGCCGTTGTCAGAGACCTCAATGTTATGGGAGTGATCTCTCCGAGCGGCAGCCGTTCCGAGGTTGGCGGTATCGTCGGCGTGAACGGGGGAACGATAAGGAGCTGTACGTTCCGCGGAACCGTACGCGGCGAAAGCTCCGTCGGAGGCATTGTCGGCGTAAACAGTGAGACGGGCAGCATTATCGAGTGCTCCTCCGCGGGCAC
>CAJUMS010000144.1 GCA_910587465.1 uncultured Oscillospiraceae bacterium | reverse complement strand
AAAACGCGTAGGAGGTGGAAAAAATATTCTTTTTAGACGTAGGCGCGGATTTTGTGACCAAGATATTTGATTACTTTTCCGACCTGATATATCAGAAAATAATCGCGCTGCTCGGCGACTTTTTCGGCGTGATGAACGCGACGGGATATGATCTGTTCGGGCTGCCCTGGGTCAGGCAGATTGTGCAGCTTTTCTCAAATCTCGGCTGGGCGCTGTTTGTAGTCGGAATTATAGTTGCGCTTTTTGAATTCGCCATAGAATCGCAGAACGGGCGCGGCGATCCGAAAGCTCTCGCACTGAATATTATAAAAGGATTTTTCGCGGTAAATTTATTCTGCAATGTTCCCGTTCAATTGTACGGCTTGGCGGTATCGCTGCAAAGCAGTATGTCCGCCGATATGACGGGAGTTTAACATATTTAAGGATACCAAGCTAAACCCGCATTATAACAGCATTGCTTAATAACACCAAATGACCGCAGTTACACAAACCCGCGGTCAAAAATATTAAAATATGTCTATTATCACATAAGGTTGGATTTGTAACGGGAAATTTATCTCACAACCGTCAATGCGCCCTTATCCATCTCGTATACCGTATCACACAGCACGTCGATATCCTCTGCGGAATGTGAAGCGATCAGTATCGTTTTGCCTTTCTCCTTAAGATCGAGCAGATACTGCCGCATATCCTTAACCCCGTCTTTATCCAAGCCGTTCATAGGTTCGTCAAGAATTAAAAGATCGGGATTTTCCATTATAGCTTGAGCCAACCCCAGTCTCTGCCGCATACCGAGCGAGTATTTGCGGACGTGGCGCTTCAATTCCGGATCAAGCCCTACGGTTTTCATTGTGTTTCGGATATCGTCCGCCGTGCCCTTTTTTCGCAGGTCTGCAAGCAGCTTTAGATTTTTGTACCCCGAATAATATGGGATAAACCCGGGTGTTTCGATAATGATCCCGGTATTTTCGGGGAAATCGCAGTCCTTTCCGATATGCTTTCCGTCAACGGTGATCGATCCGTTCGTCGGCTTCACAAAGCCGCAGATACACTTCATCAGCATTGTTTTTCCGGAGCCGTTTCTGCCGATCAAGCCGTGAATTTTCCCGCGCTCAAAACTTGCGTTTATATCAACTAAGATCGGAACCTTTTTTATCGTCAGGAACAAATTATTCACTTCGATCATTTGTACACCTCCGAGGAAATAATATCATAATCAAACCGCTTCAGCGAAATCGCGCAGAAGCTCAGTGCCGCTGCGATGATTGCCGCGAAATAGAGCGCCGAATAGAAAACGGGAAAGATCGGCTCGCGCAGAAACTCGGTATAATGCAGCCAGATGATCGAGTGAGCCATCGGAAGCGTCCACATCAGTTTTGTGTTTATGGAGCAGAGCGCCGCGCCGAGCGCTATCACAAGCCCGCAGACGACGATTCCCGCCGTTTTTCTTTTGGCGATCGAAAACGCTAGCAGGATCATTCCGAGAGAAAACAGGTAGGCGATCACGAACAGCGTGCTTTCCATAACGGCAGTCGGCAGCGTCATCTGATTATACAGATTTTCGGGCAGGAGCAGCACGCCGAAATTTCCGCTTTGCTCGGGAAATTCCGACGCGAATTTTGTGGCAACAAGACTCCACTCCGCGCCCGTGAATCCGCTTGTGACGACTCCTCCGACGGATGCCGCGAATATCGCCAGAATATATGCCGCGGTCATCATAAACAGCCGCAGGATCTGTCCGCACAGCCAGCTTTTCTTGCCGATTCGGAAAATATAAAAGATCGTACTGCCGTCGATTTTCGGAAAGTCGGAGATGAGCGTCAGAAAGCCCAGCGGGATTATCAGAAGTACCATGCCCGAATTCAGCGTCGCGATGAACGGCTCAAGCGCGTTCATCGGCTCGCCCATAAGCTCCGCGTTCGCCTTGATCGGCTCCACCACAAAGGAATAAATAAAAACGCAAAGGCACAGGACGATGATCATTCTCGCGTCAACTATCCATTTTACAAACTCCACCCAAGCGCAGGAGAGTGAGTTTTTAAAGCTGAATTTGCTCATGATCAATCTCCTTTGTCCGTCCGGCGCTCCATAATGATTATATATCCGCACAGCATGAGCGCCGCGAATATTGCTGTAACAGCGATCGTAGAATAAAGCATCGAGCCCACCTCGAGGTAGGGTATCTGCGACGGTGCGTAGCATTGGAACGGAAAAACCGTTTGATAGATATTCTCGTCATGTGTGTTGACGATTATTTTTTTAATTGCCGTGTCCTGCATAAACCGACTCAGAAACGGAACACAAAGGATTATGTAACGGTTGCGGCAGAACGAGCCTAGAAAAAAAGCGGGAACCGTGCTTACGCAGCCGTATATAAACGCCGACAGAAGCTTTTTCGCTATCTCGGCGAATATACCGTCGGGGGCAAGAAACTCAAGCTCATAAGGCGAATAACATTCAAGCCGCGGGAACGCGAAAAAAGAAAATATACCGAAAAGCGCAACGCCGAGCAGGACGCATATCCCGCCGCTTGTAACGCCACAGAGAAACTTTGAAAAATAGTATTTCAGACGTTTCGCGCGGAAAATCGAAAAGCGGATATTGCCGCTGTTTCTTTCCGCACTCTGTGAAAACACGAAGGGAAACGACGCAAGGATCGGCAGAAACATCGTCGAATAGCCAGAAAGCGAGCTTTTAAATACCGATAGCGAACAAAAGGAGCTTTTGCTTTCCATAAACGACCTGTCAAATTTGAAAAGAGCCTCAAGCGCGGAAAATTTCCGCATATCCGAGGTATCAACATAAACGTCCTCCGTAAAGCACAGCAGAAACGTTACAAGGATCGCCGCCAAGAAGCCCGCGCTTATAAGCGTTTTGTGGAAATCACATTTTAACGACTTAATCATATTCCACTTCCGATTCCATTAACTGGACAAGGGTATAAATCTTTCCCGAAATCATATCCACATAAGCGTAATATAGTTTGCTTGTATCACCCGTAGTCGGTTTTAATACAAATCTCCAGCATGGCTTGATTGTTATTTTTCTGTTGTCGAAAGACTCGTAATCAGGGTATTGAGAATGATCCTTAGCCGATATCTCCTTATATGTTGCCGTAACGCTTTTGACATTAAATTTAATACCTGCCGTCATATAATTTGATACGCACTCCGCTGCCTTTCCAAGCGGGATCACAGAGGACTGCGAATCTGTTTCCATAATGTCGTAATAAAACAAAAGATTTCCAAGTCGACATCTGCATATATCATCTTTTTTGTACATTACCGCACTGCCGACCAACTGGGTTTCATTTGTTGTGTCACTTATAGATGTTATTCCATTAGTATTTTTATCCATTTCGGGACGGGCAAATTTTACCTGCTTATATTCCGGAACAACCGCAAAGCAAAAAGCATAACATCCATTGCCGATGTCAATCACATTAACGCTTTGCACAACGGTTTTGCATACTTCTCGCGGTGAAAGCTCTAATTCAGAGAAATATTTATTAGCGGATTTTACAGCTTCTGCTATTGAAATATCCCCTGTTACAAGGTGAAATGTCTTTTCGCTTTCTAAATTCGCAGTGCGATAAACGATAGGATATGCAATCAGTACATCAAACATATCGATTCTGCCGTCGTCCTTATATCCATAACTTGTTGCAGGATCGGTCAAAGCATCCAAGTTATATCCCCCGCGTCTTTTAAGATCGCCTCGGTCATAACCTCTGAGTATTTCGTTGCTCATCTCAATGAAGCAATTTTGATTGACAATAATGGGGTACGGCTGATCGGTAGCAAGCCCCATTTGCTTATACTGCTCAAATGTCGGATATCCGTAGGGAAATTTTTCATCATTTATCGGATCACAATCGACAAATCTGATTTCCTGAGCCTTTTCTTCGTCACTGTACATTCCGGGAAGTAATTGATCTGTCATTTTGCAAAAATAGTCATAAGCTTCATCGGGGGAGCATTTAAATTTGGTTTTCTCATACTCAAGAGTATAAACCTCGTTGGCTTCGGTAAAGGAAAAATAAGTGCCTTCAAAGTTGATATTGTCAAATATTCCGGATTTTATTTTCTCTGTTTCCACGTCAAATGTTTCCATAACTTCCGTTATAGGCAAAAGCTCAATTTCCGTATCTGCTTCTGAGACCGCACTTGCCAAGGTGCCAATATCGGAGTTGTTTTCTTCCGCAGTTGATTGTCCCAAAGTCCCCTTATCAGCACAACCTGTTAAAAAAAATAAAACGGATAGTCCGAAAGCACCAAGTATTTTTTTTAGTTTAATCAATAAAATCACCTCTGAAATTTTATAAAAATGCCTGTTCGCACAAGCATTTTTGTTTTATGCGAACAGGCATAAGTTCATTATCCAACCCATAATATTTGACCGTTGGCAACCACTTTACTTTCTTTTGTCCCGACAATATTCAGCTCCAAATATGCGCTATCAGAAATATCGTATAACGGAGATGTACTGCTGATAAGCGAGTATATTGAAACACTTTTCGCAGAAATGGTCGCCGTAAAGCATGTGCACAAACAAGTCGCCCGTCTACTTCGCACCATCAACATCATTCCATACATAATAAAAAGCTCACGCTTCGTCCTGTTCACTGTTAGGTTTCAGCCCCGCAGATGTGAGAACCATACCAATTTTAAAACCTTCCTTAAACGCACCAAAGATTAATTCATCCGTCATTGTGTCTTTGGTCTCAATAATATTATCAAAAATTTCCGTCTGTTTGTTGTCAAGTGAACTTTTCAGCAAATTGTTTAGCTTGTAGAACTCATCGCAAGCCTCAACATATTCCTTTGTTTTATAGAGCATTGAGTTGCTGGGAACAATCTTGCCATAATACAATTCTTTAATCATATCTTTTGACATAGTAATACCTCTTTAGGGCAACACCGCACAAAGCAGCAGAAATCCGCTGCCCAAAATAACAGAGTC
>CAJUMS010000143.1 GCA_910587465.1 uncultured Oscillospiraceae bacterium | reverse complement strand
CGGTCTGGGGGTCTCCCTCTTCGGGAAAAACGATCATGAGCGTTAAGCTGGCGCGGTACATCGCTTCACAGAAAAAGAATGTAATTCTCGTGCTTGCGGATATGTCCGCGCCGCCTCTGCCCTACGTCTGCCCTCCTTCCGATCTGGAGTCGGAAACCTCGCTCGGAAATATCCTCGGTTCGGCTCATGTCGATGAAAACCTTATCAAGCAGAACGCCATTTTGCATAAGAAAAATGAGTATCTCACCATGCTTGCAATGCTCAAGGGCGAGAACGCATTCTCTTACGCTCCGTATACCGAAACCCAGGCACAGGAATTACTTGCGGAGCTGCGGAAAATGTGCGACTATATCATCATTGATTGCACGAGCAATATCACCAATGATGCGCTTTCGGCAGTTTCGCTGATAGAGTCCGACGCGGTTCTGCGCTTGGTATCGTGCGATCTGAAATCCATATCTTACTTGAACTCGCAGCTCCCTCTGCTCCTCGACAATAAATTCAATGCCAATAAGCAGTACAAGGCGGCGAGCAATGTTTCCTCTTTTCAGGCTGATGATGAGATCGAACAGATAGTCGGCGGCGTTAGCTTTAAAATTCCGCATTCCGATGAGGTTTATAAGCAGTTCCTTTCGGGGAATTTATTCGGCGGTCTAACCGAAAAAGACAGCAAGGATTTCCGAAAAGCCGTGTCGAAAATAGCAAACGAGGTGTTCGAATTATGAATTTGACGACAAATACCAATACTCAAAATTTGTTCTTCAAGTCGGATAAAAAGCGGGATTTCTCAGACGTTCTGACCGAGGTTCAAGGGGAAATTTCCGGCAAATATTCCTCGCTTATTATCGACGGGATCAACAATATCAATTCGGGCAACGACGAGATAAAAAATCAGGTCAAACGGTATATCGGGAAATATCTGCTCGATAAGCGCATTTCCGTAGAGGGGCTGACGCAGACGGAGCTTGTGGATAAGCTCTATACCGAAATGGCTGAATTCTCTTTCTTGACAAAATATATTTTCGGAACCGGCATTGAGGAAATAAATATAAATTCCTGGGACGACATAGAAATCCAGTATGCGAACGGAACTAATGTCAAGCTCGATGAGAAATTTGATTCGCCCGATCATGCCATAAATGTGGTGCGGCGTATGCTTCATGTTTCGGGAATGGTTCTTGACAACACTTCGCCCGCGATTCTCGGTCACCTTTCGAAAAATATCCGTATCGCTGTATTGAAAACACCTTTGGTGGACGAAGATGTCGGTGTGGCAGCTTCGATCAGAATTGTCAATGCGCAGAAGCTGAAAAAAGAGGATTTCGTCAAATCGGGAACGGCTACCGATGAAATGATGGAATTGCTTTCCGCACTCGTCCGTTACGGTGTTTCCACAACCGTTGCGGGAGCGACTTCATCGGGCAAAACCACCTTAACGGGTTGGTTATTAACCACGATCCCCTATGATAAGCGCATTCTCACCATTGAAAGCGGCTCCCGTGAACTTGACTTGGTGGTGCGAGATTCGCATGGGAACGTTTTAAACAAAGTCGTGCATACCATTACGCGCGAATCCGAGGACGACCGCAAAACAATTTCACAGGACGATTTATTGGATATGGCATTGCGTTTCCACCCCGATTATATCGTGGTCGGCGAGATGAGAAGCAGCGAGGCTGATTCGGCTCAGGAAGCGGCGAGAACAGGACATACCGTTATAACGACGATCCACTCGAATTCGTGTGAATCGACCTGGCGCAGAATGGTGACGCTCTGCAAGCGCAAATATCCGAACGTTGATGACAACGTAATTTTGAATTTGGTCACCGAGGCGTTTCCTATTGTCGTGTACGCAAAGCAGCTTGAAAACAAGCAGCGGCGTATTATGGAAATTATGGAGTGCGAAATCTGCGCAGACGGAACGAGAAAATATCATTCTTTGTACCGTTACAAAATCTCGGAAAACCGCATGGAGAACGGGAAATTTATTGTCAAGGGCGAGCATGAAAAGGTCGAGCAGATTTCCGAATCACTCCAAAGGCGGCTCCTCGAAAACGGTATGCCGCTTGGAGAATTGCAAGCACTGATGAAAGGGGGAAAATCCGCATGAATGCAATATTAACGGTGGCTTTTATCGGTATGGTTGTCGGTTTTTTCTTGCTGTTCGGTATTTCACCTATGGAATTCACCGAGGGGATTTTTACTCGGATACTCGCGAAACCGAACAGTATAAAATCGCAGATCAACGAAGCTACGAAAAGGAAAAAGCCGAATGTTTTTAGGCGTGAGATATCCGAGGCACAGGAAATATTACGGCTCACCAGCCGCACAAATATGTTCGGAATCCTTTGCGCTTGCTCTCTCGGTCTGGCGGCTGTGGGAATTTGCGTTGCGATAGCAATCGGAAATGCATTTCTTGCTCCCGTAATGGCTGTGGGATTGATGTTTGTGCCGTTCTGGTATGTTAAAACAACGGCTACCAATTACAAAAAAGCGATCTCATCCGAGTTGGAAACGGCATTATCGATTATCACAACCGCATATCTCAGAAACGAGGATATAATCACGTCCATTGAAGAAAATGTGCATTACCTCAATGCGCCTGTCAAGGCGGTTTTCGAGAACTTTATCAGCAGAATTAAGCTGTCGAACCCCGACATCACTGCCGCTATTTTGGACATGAAAACCAAAATCGATAACGAAGTGTTTCATGAATGGTGCGATAGTCTGATCCTCTGCCAGAGTGACCGCAGTTTGAAGTCCACGCTTACCCCGATTGTAAACAAATTATCGGATATGCGCGTAGTGAACGCGGATTTGGAGTACATGATAACGGGTCCACGCAAGGAGTTTATTTCAATGGCGTTTCTGGTGATCGGCAATATTCCGCTGTTATATATGCTCAACAAAGCATGGTACAACAGCCTTATGAATACGGTTGTCGGGCAGATCGTGCTTGCAGTTTCGGCGGTCGGGATTTTCATTTCTACGGCAGTTGTCATTAAGCTGACCAAGCCGATTGAGTACAAGAGATAAGGGGGGAGAATATGCAGTTTTTATTATTTATATTCGGCGTTCTGCTTGGAACGGGATTGTTTATGCTCCTTGCGAACGCTTTGAAAATCCCTTATCTGAAAACGTCTAAAGCCGTGATGAACACGGGGCGCGAGGACAAAAAGCTCTCAAAAAATATTGAGGCAATTATGCTCGGCATTGCAGCGAAGCTCGGTAAAATTATCCCGATGGATAAATATAAAAAGTCGCGTTTGGAAAGCACTTTGAAATCGGCGGGAATTAAAATGACGCCCGAAACATTTACGGCGTTATCGTTTGTAAAGGCATTTTCGGTGGCTTTGTTAGCCGTTCCGTGTGCTTTTTTCATGCCGCTGTTAATTCCGTTTTTCGCAATTCTCGCCGTTGCAATCTACTTTCGTGAAAATGGTAAGGCTGATGAAAAAATGAGAGAAAAGCGTGATGCTATCGAGCAGGAGCTTCCCCGTTTTGTGGCGACCGTGGAGCAGGAATTAAAGACCTCCCGTGACGCTTTATCCATTATGGAGAACTTCAAAAAGCACGCGGGAGTGCATTTCGCTTACGAGTTAGATGTAACCTGTGCGGATATGCGAAGTTCCAGTTATGAAGCGGCTTTGACGCGTTTTGAAGCTCGTATCGGATCGGCGCAGCTCTCCGATGTTGTCAGAGGCTTGGTTTCCGTTATCCGCGGAGATGACAGCGCCGTATATTTCAAAATGCTGGCACACGATTTCAAACTCATTGAATTGCAGCGATTGAAAGCAAAGGCAGCGAAAATTCCGCCGAAAATCCGCATTTTCAGCTTTGGAATGTTAATGCTGTTTTTGTTGACTTACCTTGTCGTTATGGGAATGCAATTGCTTGACTCGCTCGGCTCAATGGCTTAACGGGAGGTATGCATGAAAAAATTATTGAAAAGCCGCCGCGGCGAGGGTTATTTCGATATTGTCATCGTTGTGCTTGTCGTGGTAATGGTGGTCGCACTTATAATGGCGGTCGCGCCTGTTGTTTCCGCGAAAATTCAGTTGGATAATTACGCCGATGAACTTGTGAGAGAGGCTGAAATATCCGGCAGGATAGGATCGGAAACCACAGCGAGGGCGCAGGTTCTGACCGAGAGAACGGGGATCGCTCCCAAGATAGAATGGTCGAGAACGGGCAAGGTGCAGCTAAATCAGGAGTTCACGGTCACTTGCACTTATAAAATGGATATAGGCTTCGGCGAGTTCGGGAGCTTCCCTGTGACGCTGACCGCAAAGGCTTCGGGCAGAAGTGAGGTGTACTGGAAATGACCAAAATTCGTGAATTGCTTCGCTCAAAAAAAGCCTATTCCTCTGCGCCTTTGGCGGTTGTAATAGCACTCGCGGGAATGATGTTCTTTGTGGTGCTTTGGCAGATTATAAGGCTTGTTATAATTGCGGCGGGCGTTAAGGACGCGGTGCAGTCGGCTGTGATCGCAACCTCAGTCGGGAATTACAGCAACGTATACGATGGCGTTCGAGAGGGATATTCCGGTGGTTACAGATATTCGGGGAATTCGTGGAGAACAGCGGTATCTACGGGTGATGTTTACGGGCGTTTGGATCAACTTCTTGGCTTGCATAGCAGCGGAGGAAAACATATCAAAACCAACTTCGATGGACCGGAGTATGCAGTATATGGTTTATCCGTGAATGTAGATAACGCACAGTTCGCTCCGACATCGGGAGATATTCCGCAGTTCTCCGCAACCTCGTATATAACGTTGGAAGTGCCGTTATCATTTTGTGGAGATATGCTTCCGCCGATGAAAATACGGCTTTGCGTGAAGTCCAAATATACGCCGAAATTCTGATACATTTTCACAGGAAAACGAAATTGTTTTGTTGTTTATGTAGAATCCACAAAAAATCGCTGGATTTGGCAAAACAGATGTGGTAAAATGCAGATAACA
>CAJUMS010000142.1 GCA_910587465.1 uncultured Oscillospiraceae bacterium | reverse complement strand
AATGTGGGTGACACTGTTCAGATAAACTTTGAAAACAAGCTGAACCGCCGCGCCTCCATTCATGTTCAGGGGCTTTCCTACGACGTTCTTACCTCGGACGGAGCTAACGTTGGGTATAATCCTGATACCACGACTAATGGGTTTATACGTTACATCTGGCATGCTGATAAGGAGGGTGTTTACCTGTTCGCGGACTTGGCAGATCCGCGAAGCAACGAACAAGGCTCAAATATCCACGGCTTGTTCGGCGCAATAATAGTGGAAGCGTCGGGCTCAATATGGCTCGACCCGATAACGGGTGAGCCGATAGACAGCGGACTTTTCGCCGATATTTACAATCCCGCAAAACCGGCGTTTCGGGAATATGCCGTTTTTTTCCATGACGAGCTTGAGATCAACACAAAAGACGGCGGACAGCCCGTTGATCCGCATACGGGGTTGCCCGGAGGCACGACCGCAATAAGCTATCGTTCCGAGCCGATGCGCAACCGCTTACCGCTTGAACATCACGCCAACCCCGCCGATACAGATGAGGATATTTCTATGAGCTCATGGGCCTACGGAGATCCCGCCCCGCCCATACTCAAAGCCTATGTCGGCGATCCATCAAAAATACGTTTGATTCACGGAGGAGTTAAGGAAACACATGTTTTCCACCTTCACAATCATCAATGGAGATTAGAGCCGGATGACCCCAAGTCCACGATAATCGATTCTATTTCGATTAGCCCTCAGGAATGTCACACTCTTGATATTCTGTATGGCGCAGGCAGCTTCAACGGAATGATTGGGGATGCAATATTTCATTGCCATCTGTATCCACATTTTCATGAGGGAATGTGGACGCTGTGGCGTATATTTGACCGCTTACAGGACGGCAGAGGGATTTATCCCGACGGAACTCTCATTGATGCACTGATGCCGCTTAATGACCGTCCGCTGCCGCCTGCAAAAGATAATCTTCACCCCGGATACCCCAACTTTATTAACGGAACATTCGGCGAACATCCTCTTCAGCCGCCGCTCGGTATTATTACGGAGAACGGCGAAAATAAAATAGAGCCTACGCCTTTGGAGGAAGAAAATTTTGTGGACAATTTCGCGCCCGGGGCTTTGTATACAGACACTTGCCCCCGCGGTACGAACGGAGATATCAAAGTGTTTGAAATCGCGGCGGTACAAGCTAATCTTGTTTATAACCGTTACGGCTGGCATGATCCTCAGGGACGTTTCTTTGTGCTTAAAGAGGATATTGTACGCGAAGGAACACTGGAAAAATATATTGCAAAGGTTGAATCGGGCGAAATTTGTCCAGAACCGCTGGTTATCCGTGCAAACGCGGGGGACTGCATTGAAATTCGGTTTACCAACCTTTTGCCGGAATATATTGAGGCAAGCCCTTTTCAGTTAAAAACATTAACGGACATTGTAGGCTATCATATTCATTTGGTAAAGTTTGACACCATCGTGTCCGACGGCTCGGCAAACGGTTGGAACAATATTGCGGGCGCGAGAAAATACGAAACGCTGATCGAGCGTTTTTTTGCCAACGAGGAGCTTAATACCTTATTCTTCCACGACCACCTGTTTGCCAATGTTCACCAGCAGCACGGCTTGTTCGGCGCTTTGATTGTAGAGCCTGCCGGGGCGGTTTTCCTTGACCCGAAAACGGGCGAAGAGCTTTAAAGCGGCACAAAGGCGGTTATTCGTACCGCCGACGGAAAATCCTTCAGGGAATTTGCGCTGTTTTTTCATGATTTCGCCCTGCTGTTCAATAAGAACGGCGAGCCGCTTAATCCTCCCGAACACCCCGGCTCTGACGACGATCCCGGCGTTATGGGTATAAATTACCGCTGTGAGCCTATGCGTGAGCGGCTAAAAATTAAAAATGATCCCGCACATATTTTCAGTTCGTTCATATACGGCGACCCCGATACTCCCGTTCTTGAGACTTACCCGGGTGAGCCTATACGCATTCGGCTGTTGGACGGCGCACATGAGGAACAGCATGTATTAAATATTATGGGACTGCCATGGAGAAAGGAAATCGCGGACGTAAAATCTCCGCTTGTGCAGTCGCAGACGATAGGCATCTCCGAGGCGTTCAATATTCATATCGACGAGCCTTACGCCGCAGGCGATTATTTGTATTACTCCGGCGGGATAGACGATCTGTGGCTGGGCTTATGGGGCATAATCAGAGCGTATGCCGTGCCGCACAAATATCTGCTGCCGCTGTGTGGTATGTGCCCGGTCGCTCCCGTAAAAACACCGCCAAAAGGCACGGTCGTCAGAAAATTCGAGATAGCCGCCATTCAGAAAGAGCTTGTTTATAATCATTTCGGCGACCATGACCCCGAGGGACTGATCTTTGTTCCGATGAAACAGGCGCGGGATATAATGTGCGGCAAAAAAGAGCCGGTGCCGCTTGTTCTTCGGGCAAACGCGGGCGACTGGATAGAGGTAACGCTGCACAATTTATTCGACCCGAAAAAGCCGATAAAATATCATGATTACCCCTCCGTGCCGTTGGAGTTCCCACATGAGCCGGGCAATCGTGTATCGCTGAGCCCACAGCTCTTAAAATACGATCCGATATTCTCTTCGGGGATAAATGTAGGATATAACGCAGCGGAGCAAACCGCTGCTCCGGGAGAATGCATAAGGTATCTCTGGCACGCCGACCGCGAATACGGAACGGTTCTGCTGAACTCCTTCGGAGACTTGCGCAATCATCGTTATCACGGATTGTTCGGAGCGATCATCATTGAACCCATTGGAGCGTTATATTATAATGGAATTCGTCAAACCGATGAAAACTATAACGAAAATGCCGTTATTACTGCGCCCGGAGTTGAGACCTTCAGAGAATTTGTTTTATTCGCTCACAACGGGATTCGGCTTCTTGACAAAAATAACGAGCTTATCAAAACAACGGAGCAAGACCTTACGGGCGAGGAAGCGGGACACGAGGCTCCCGATCACGAGGACACGGGCGAAAAAGGGTACAATTACCGTTCGGAGCGTTTTCTTAATCGTTTAAAAAGGATTCCCGCAATATCGAAAATATTTGATTCCAAGGTGCATGGCGATCCGGCAACGCCGCTTCTTAAATCCTATGTGGGAGAGCGCGTTATTATCCGCTTGCTTATGCCCGCGGATAAACCGAGAAATATCAGCTTTTTGCTGCACGGTCATCGCTGGAGAGCTCAGCCGAACGATCCTTTGAGCCGCATAATTCCCGTTCAGGGCGCAGTAAGCGTGGGCAATGTATTTAACATTGAGCCCGAGCCTACAAAGTGTAAGGGCGATTATCTGTATCGTTCGGGTTCTTTGAGATGGGACGTAGAATCGGGAATGTGGGGTATCTTCCGTGTTATGAACCGCAATATCCGCTGTCATTGCGAAAATGTCTGCCGTCGTGTAAAGAAATGGTGGAAAAAGGGTAAAAACAAGAAGTAAAAACGTTTGGATTTGTCCGAAACAATACTAACCGAATCCCGTTGATGTTTTAAATCCTGTGATTTTTTCATCGACGGGGTTCTTGTTAGGTACGCAAGTCGTGCAATGCGCATATTATATTTTGGGTAAAAAACATCTTATAACGGAGGGTACTATTATGAATACAAACAACTATGTTGAAAAGTCCTTAGAGCTTCATATGTTTTTCGGACGAATAATGAAGGAGCATTCCTTTTTCCTTAAAGCGGGATTTACTCCCGCAAACAAGGATTTTTCGGAAAAGGCGGAATATTTCAAAGATGAATTTGAAAAGCTGTTGTGTGAGGCGGTAATGCTCGGAAACGGTATAATAAATCAGCAGGTGCTGTGCTCACAGGAGCTGGTTACACAATTTACGTCACTCGCCGAAAAACAGACCGAGTGTTTGACTGGAATATCAATTAACAAAGAAATAACAGACAAGGAGCTTCATCTGAAAAGCGGCTGCGGAAAATGCGGCGACAATCCCGAAAGGCGCGGTAAAGTGCATCAGCTCAATCAGATGGCGCTTAAGCTGTTGGACGGTCTTATCTCATTTAAGGAAACGATTCTCAAAAAGGTTTTGTGCGGAGAAATGTTTACGGCAAACTATCCGCTTCTGATCGAACATATAATCAGAGAGGCAAAGCTGTACAGGGAATGCATAGAGTGTCTTGAGAAAAACGGCTATTTGGACAATCAATCAATGAAGGAAGTCGAGTGCTTCTGGAACCGGATAATGATGGAACACGCGATGTTTATACGCGGGCTGCTTGACCCGTCGGAAAATGAACTGTTTGATTCGGCGGATAAGTTTGCCGACGAGTACTGCGAGCTGTTAAATAAATGCTGCGATGCACAAAATAACACAATGAAGTCTGCTTCTCTTGAATTAACGCAAAAATTAAGGGATTTCAAAACGGCGGGTGTTCGCGGAATAGAGCAATGCGAGATACGCTCGATAATTTTGCCGCTTCTTGCAGATCATGTGCTGCGTGAGGCTAATCACTATATCAGATTGTTGAAAAACTAATTAAAACACCTGTCGAATTCTTCCTCCCACAATTTGGACATCGACAAGTGATTCTATTCACTTTTTTGTATATCACGACGAGGTTCGGAAGATAGTATTTACAACAAATATTATCGAATGTTTGAACTGTTAATTTCGCAAGATCACGAAGAACAAGCCGTCATTCCTTTTTGAACTGCAAAGCCGTTCGCGAATGATCTGCGGCTTACAATAAAGATACAAAAATACATCGTAGGCTTGAGCGTCCGCTTCGGTAAAAACGACCTTATCCGGAAACGCATAATATCCGTCAGAGATCAGAGTACCTGTCATTTTAGCAAGCCGTTCCGCGTATTGAATGCGAATCGAGTTTTTTTCATCGTTATTAAGCTCGGAAAATCTCTCCAACGACAGCTTGTTCAGTTTCGCACTGCCGTTTATTACTGTAATATCAAGGTTGCTCAACAGAGTTGTCCTTTCG
>CAJUMS010000141.1 GCA_910587465.1 uncultured Oscillospiraceae bacterium | reverse complement strand
TATCTGCTCTACCGCGAAAATAGGAGATTGTTTCAATGCTACCCAAGCTATAGGAGCATTGGCAAGGCGCTTAAAATGTCGCGGAACACAGTCAGCAAATATGTTCAGTTGCTTGTTGACAAGGAGCTTATAACCACAGAATCGACCAGCGTTTTCACTAAAGAAAACAAAAAACTCAACGGAAATCTGCTCTACACAATACTCCCGATTGAGCAAGCCAAGCAGTATTTTTACAAGCGACAGCTTGAAAATCTTGACCAAGCCATTGCGGAAGATAAGCAGAGAAAACGGATAGAAAAGCTTAATCTAAAGCCCAATAAGCAAGCCGTTTGACGGGCTGTAGGGGCAAATATGGCAGATATTATTTGAAAGCAGGACAAAGCGAGGGGTCGGCAAGCCGCCCCATCGCAGATTACATCGGACGGCAGAGCCGACCGTTTAAGGATATTATCGAAAAAAGAAAATCAGAAAAAGAGCAGTCTCAAAATAAAGACAAAAAACCGCTGGACTTTTCGGATTTTTTGTGGTATGATGTGTGGTTACAAGGGAGGTGCTGTTATGGCAAAACGCAGACCATCAGGCGATGGAATGGTTCGCAAGCGTGACGATGGAAGATGGGAAGGTCGAATTGTTGTTGGGCATAAGAATAACGGAGAGCCGATATACAAATATGTTCTCGCAAAAAATCAAGCAGAATTAACGCAGAAGTTGCATGACATGATAGAAAAATATCGCGACACAGATCTCCGCGAGGACTGCAATATGCTTTTAAGCGATTGGCTCGAAAAATGGATAAATGAATATATAACTTGCTATGTTCGCCCCAACACACTGTTTAGCTACACCGCAATGATAAAAAACCAGATCAATCCCCACTTGGGAAATCGTCCGCTGTCAGCCTTAACAACACAGGAAATACAGAAGTTCTATAATGCTATCAAGAAAAACGGTCGAGTAAAATCCGACAAAAAGCATGGAACAAAACTCGCCGATAGCATGGTCAGAAAAGTACACTTGATGCTACATGAAGCGCTTGACATGGCGGTAAAACAGCGGCTGCTTGTGAGTAATCCTACAAACGGAACTACTCTTCCAAAAAACAATTACGCTCCAAAGCAGATTCTGAATGATGAGCAGTTGGATAAATTCATGAATCAGATAAGACAAGATGAAAAATGGCATGATTTTTTCTACACCGAAATTACCACAGGACTTCGCAAGGGGGAGATATGCGGATTAAAGTGGGAGGATTTTGACGAGAACCGCGGCACATTAAAAATAAAGCGCAACGTTGGAAAAACCATAAACGGCGTTATGCTTATCGGAGAAACCAAAACCGAAACCGGTTCGCGAGAAATTCTACTGCCGCCAAGCACTGCAGATCTTCTCCGGCAACGAAAGATAAATTCACGCAGCGAATGGATATTCCCTGACCTACGCGACATAGAAAAACCAATGAACCCGCAATGTGCATATGGGAGATTAAAAACAATATTAAAGCAAGCCAGTCTCCCATCAATACGTTTCCATGACCTGCGGCATACATTTGCAACTCACGCTATAGCAGGCGGTGTTGACGCGAAAACTTTGTCAGGAATTCTCGGTCATGCGAACGCAAGTTTTACTTTAGATAATTATACCCACGTTACCACCGACATGCAGAAAAGCGCGGCGAGGATCGTGGGTAATTTTATGGATGAAATTATAGGAGGCGTTGAAAATGGCTAAGCGGCGAAAACAGGGTGAGGGTACTTTGAGATTGCGCAAGGACGGCAGATGGGAAGGACGGGTAGTGGTCGGCTACGATGATAAGGGATTACCCGTAACCAAAAACGTTACCGCTAAAACAAAAGCAGAATGTGCTGCCAAGCTTGAAAAACTCAAGGAACATTATGGAAAGCCTGCCGAGAAGATAAATTCGGAAATGCCATTTGGCGAGTGGATAGACTTCTGGTATCAAACATACTGTAAGCACACAATTCGCATAACAACTCAGTTGGAATATGAGAACAGAATATATCAGCATATCATTCCCGAAATCGGCAACATTCCATTAAATCAATTAACACAATCAGACTTGCAGCAATTCTATGCAAGGGAAAAATCCGGTGGTCGGAAAATAAGAATTGAAACATATGGCTCAGGATTATCTGACAGAGTAATTCGGGCAATACATGCTAACTGCCGCTCTGCCCTTGAAAAGGCAGTACAAGAAGGGCTGATAAAAACAAATCCTGCTATTGGTTGCAAGCTGCCTCCGAAAAAATCTCGTGAGATGAAAGTGCTTACACAAAGCGAGGTTATACGATTTCTCGACCGAGCAAAAGAAGAAAATTACTACGAATTATTTCTGCTGGAGCTTGCAACGGGAATGCGCCGTGGAGAAATACTCGCATTAAAATGGAGCGACCTTAATTTTAAAACGGGAGAGCTGCGAATTGAGCGGCAGGTAAATGTAATTCACGGAGAACCAATTATATCCGAACCAAAAACGAAAAGCTCAATACGAACAGCAATATTGTCTTCCTCGTTGCTAAAAATACTGTCAGAATACAGAAAAAATATTAATTCGGAATGGATATTTCCATCGCCGATCGATGATGCAAAACCGAGGAATCCGCCTGCAGTGCGCAAACGGCTACAACTGATATTGGGTCGAGCGGGTTGTACAAAGGTAAGATTTCACGATCTCAGGCATACCTTCGCGACAATGGCTCTTGAAAACGGTATGGATATTAAATCGCTCTCGGCTATGCTTGGACACATTTCCTCGGAAACCACGATAGATATTTACAGCCATATCACAGATACTATGAGGCAACAGGCAGCGGTAAAAATAGATCGCCAAATAAGCGGTACAGAAGCCGAGATTTCTCAGGTTGAGAAACAGGAAAGGACTAATACCACCCCACCAAATTTCGAGCCGTACAAGCCCAAATGTCGCAAATGTGGCACGGGCTGTGTTACGATGATAAACGACCACCTGTACGAGGGAAGATACACGCCAACCAACGCTTATGGAAAACGAGAAGCACATAATATCTATGCTAAAACACGAGAGGAATGCGAGGAAAAATTAGCGGCAATGATTGCAAGGGTCAAGACTGAAATTAAGGCAGAGAAAAAGCGACTGAAAGCAATGAAAGAATCGTCGCCAACCATGTTCAAAAATTGAGCCGCATAAAACAAAGAATACGGCAAAAAGAAAATACCCCTTGAAATTACCATTTTAAGGGGTATTTCGTGTAAGTGGTCAAATATGTGGTCATCAAGCGTTTTGCGGCAGTTTTTATCTTGGTAAAAGGACGGTGACAGTGTAGAGTAAAAGGGTGTTTGCAGAATTGGGTTATGCGATATGCTCCTGCGCGTTTATGCTCCCGAAGAGAGCTGGAAAAGTCCTCTCCACCACAAATGGCTTTTTATAGCCGTTTCTGCTCTGCGACAGATTCTCTATGGCGGTCTTGTATCCATTGTTTCCGTGTGCTCCGGGGCTGTCTATGGTCAGATATGTGGTCAAAAGAGATACACCTCGGAAAGGGAAAAAATCGACTACTATATTTCTAACGCTATTATAACATATTCAAATGAAAAAATCAAGTCAAAATTTGAGCCGCATTAAACAAAGAATACAACTGCGACGTTAAACTATTGCATAAATTTTTTAAGCCTTTTTAATTGAATATAAATTCCGGTCACAATGCAAAATCCAAACATAATTACAATATACCACCATGCGTTTTCAATTATCTCCCAGTTGACGGAGAACGGCATACAAAGTGGCAGCACGAACTCCGCGCCCGCGAGGTACAGCATAACGGGCAGCGCGAATATCGCCATGCTTATCAGCAGCACCGCCGAAACGTTTTTGCATTTTGCCGAAATAAACAGAATCATCCACCCGCACAGAATAAGCGAGACCGTCCGCAAAACGCACAGTACGGCGATATACGTGGCTATTGGGATATCGAAAAAGCGCTCAAATTCGGGTATGCATCGAATCGAAAAATCCATTCCCTCGGTCCTGTACAACGACAAAATTCCGATTATGTGAGGAGCGTTTATCACCGCCGAAATTAGTATCGACGCTATTGCGGAAACGGCGATATTCCGGCGGAAATATTCGCGTTTTCCGTGAAGATTTGTGTACAGTAAATACCCCAATCTTCGGCGGTTGTCGTAGGCTATCAGCGGCGAGATTCCAAAGCAGATACCGAGCGCGGCGAACAGGGTCAGCCGCATATCCTCTGCATAGCCGTCAGCTCCGAAAAGCCTCCGCCAGCCCGTCTGATAGAACATAGCCTTGTTGTCGCTGTCGAGCGCGGATATGTACCTCTGCTGTTTGTATGCGCGTTCAAAGCCGCTTTCCGCGTTCAACTCGTCGTAAATTTTCATACTCTCGTTAAAGTCAGCGGTCAGCACGCGCTCGTGAAGTTCCTCGAAGCGGCGCTTTTCCGCTTCGGCGAATTCGTCAGCCTGCCGCTCCGTCATCTCTGAAAACTGCACGCAATATGCACGGTATTGCATATCGTCGCTGCTGAATTCAATGCGGTAGTTCGTCGCGAGGTAGATCTGAATTCCAAGAATAAGCAGAATTATCAACGCGCCCTTGTGCGTAATAAATTGCTTATAAACCGCGTATGAGAACGGTTTTTTCGGGATATAACGCGACGTCGGAATTAACTGTCGGGTTTTAAAATCTTTAATTTCAATCCGCGAGAAAAGAAAATTCTGCAAAGCAAAAAATCCGATTATCCCCGCCGTTAAAGCAATTCCCGTGACCGCGATTATATTACACGGCTCGCTGAAAATATTTATGTTGAGGTAATTTTTGAAAACTTCTGCGCTTTCAATAAGCGCCGCAAGATTGACCTTTCCCAAAATCGCCGCCCACGAATTCCCGTCGATAAAAACGTATAAAACCACCTACTATAATATATTTATCGGGTAAATCCACGGCAAGCCAGCCATGGTTTACAC
>CAJUMS010000140.1 GCA_910587465.1 uncultured Oscillospiraceae bacterium | reverse complement strand
CGGCATGGTTCTCATGCCGCCGCCCTCACTGCTTCTAACTCATGACCGGACGGAAGTATCATTATCCCCCCGCGCAGGTCATCGCGCACCGACTGCCACATCGGTTTCGGGAGCTGCTCGTTATCGCTCGGTTATAAATCAACTTACGGAATAATATTGAGTCAAAGCTCGTTCGGCGAAGTGCCGTGCTTGTCCGATTTGTGATCCAGTGAACGTCCTGGCGGAGCGCTCCTTTCGCTTTCAACCACTATGGGCTGCGCAGGGGAAAGTATCTGAAATACTGCTATTCAATTGTCAAAGAACTGAACGGGTAAAATTTACCCCCTCATAATATTCGCCGTTGGGAAGGGGTGTTTGATAGGCAAAAAAGACAGAATTTATAAAATTTTGTTTATACTGTACAAAAGATTTTTTTGAATCTGTGCAGTATCACAACGATTTTATCCTATGATCTCTTCCTTCAGCTTCGTGAGAATTTTGTGCTTGTTACGATTCACCGTGTATTGGCTGACGCCTAATTCCTCGGCAAGGTCGCGCTCGCTTCTTCCCAAATAAAAAAGCTGAGTGATGAGGTATCGTTCATCGTCACTCAGCTTTGCAAGCACTTGTTCAAGCATTATTTTGTCGGAAACCGATTCGCGGAAGTCCGCAGTTCGGTTTTCAAAGTCGAACCCGAGAGCCGTCAGCCTGTCGAGCGAGTCCTCGCGGCTCGGAATTTCCTTAACCGTTTCTTTCTTTTGGTCGATAATGTATCGCGTTTCTTTGAGGTCATGCTCGACATACTTGATGCGCCGATCCCATTTTCTGAGGATTTTGTAAACCTCATCGGAAACTTCAACGGCAGTGCCGTTCTTAATGATGTACTTTTTGGACATTGTCAGTCCCTCCTGTAATTTAGAATTTTGTGTTGTTCAAAATCTGAATTACGGGAGGCGACCTGCACCGAGGCGTTATCCGTTTTTGGGCAAAAAAATATCCGAGGCGGTGTTTCGCCTCGGATTTGAAGTTATCTAAAAGAGCCGATTGATTTTTCGGTACTGTGCCGATGCCGCCAAACAGCCTTTTGATTCCACAGGCTGCATTGGCTATGATAATCAACTCCAATTATATTTTAGAAAGAATATCGGAGACTATGTAAAGTGCATAAGTCTCCGATAATCAAATAAACAAATTAGACGTTAGTTTTACACGATCGTCCGTTTTTGTTCGCTACGGCTTGAAAAACATTGTTACTTAATAATATCTTTCAGGTTCGCAGGCTCTTTAGGCTGATAAGGGGCGAAACAGGCTGCGGTTGCATAGGCCGCTTTCGCCGACATTAGAGCCACTTTTGTTATAATCTTTGCGATAATTTCACCGACTTTCAAGGTGCTGCCTCCTTTGCATAATAATGCGAATGGGAGAGTTAGTCAAAGTTCCGGCTTACTTTTTGAAGTTCTTGATATTCTTGGGAACCTTAGGCTGATAACTCCAGAAGCCGCAAGCGGTATTGTTGCTTATAACAATATTTGTTTCAGCAATCCGAGCTATCACTTTCAGAATCGCATTCACGGTGTTTCACCCCCTTTAAAGCAAGAATTATTAAAACAGCGTCCGCTGTAAGGGCATACGAAGATGAATAAAATAAAATATTGATATTCAGCAGCAGGGATACACACATAATTATAGCCAAAATACCGGCAATGATTTTGGAAATTATTCCATACTTTCTGCGCTCAACAACTGATAGGGGTTTATTTTTGTGCTCAACCGGCGAGAAAATCAAAATAAGCAGAACCGACACAAAAGCGGCAATGCACAGAAATACCCGTCCCTCGTGTGTGTCAATATCATAAAAAAGAAGCATGACCAAGTACAAAAGGATAGATACAAAAAAGCAGCTTACCTCGGATCGGCAATGGTGCCCGCCCGAAAATTGTCTTATTGCCGAGTACATAAACACAAAGGTCATACTTACAAGAAATGATTTTGTAAAGAGTGAAATCACAAGAATAACCAAAAAGAAAAACAACTTGCTGATTGCAAGATGCAGCCCGTAAAAATAAAATTCACGGTTTTCCGGTTTGATTATTCCCTTTTCCACCAGCATGATTGACAGATCATCGGCTATGTTTTCAAACATTCTATCACCCGCCTATCTTTTTCTTGATTATAGCAATATGATTACGAAAAGTCAACCCGTTTTCTTCTGAGTGGTCAAAAAATGCCCCTGAGTGGTCAAAAATTTTTACAAAGCATTAAATTTGTTCACAAATAGCTCTTGACATTGAAAAATTTATCATTACATTCATCTTGAAAATACCGTTTTCATATTCGTAAACACAAGCGCCGTCGTATTTCTGCGCGATCTCACCAATAATTCTCGTTCCGAATCCGTGTTCGTTGGAGTTGCATTTGGTTGTGAAAAATGTTGTGAGTTTGCCCTCGTCGCGTTTCTTTATTATATTGCTGTATGTGTTTTCGGATATAATATTGAGATATTCACCGCGAACGAAGATTTTCAGTATCACTCGCGGCGCATCCGTCTTTTCGGCGGCGGTAACAGCGTTATCGAGAATATTAGAGATCAGCGACGATAAGTCGATCTCACTGATATTTATTTGCGGAAGCCTTTCACAGATCAAGTTAAATTCTATGCCGCGGCTTTTACATATTGCGGATTTAACGGTTATCGCCGCGTCTATAATATCATTTCCCGTTAGAGCACAATAGTCAAGGTGAATATTATCGGTTTCTTCAATCATTTCAGCAACAAGATTTCCCGCCGTGTCGTAGTGTCCCTGAGATAAAAGCAATTGCGCGTTTTGCAGATGATTTTTTGTATCGTGCCTTATTTTGCTGATTTTCTCGAAATTATTTAGTTGTACCGCTAACTGCTCCTTTATTCCGTCATAGCTGCTTTGCAGTACATACAATCGCTTTTCATTAGTAAATGAGCTGCATATGTATGTGAAAAAATATACTGCGATCAATCCTGTTATGAAAAACGCAATTGATGCAGTAAAGTAGATTACGGAGATTGACGGACTATCGGAAGAGTTCTGATATAATTCGGTAAAAATAACCGTAACAAACAAAAAGGTGGATATAACCAAGCAAAATAAAACCCAGTTTTTTTTGTTTGCTTCAAGACGTTGTTTAGAGAACATCTTGTAAACGGCAAACACGACCAAAGCGTCTACAGCTTTGATGATAAGGCATAGTATCACACGCCGGATTATACTTTCATAAAACACATCATAAATTTGCTCGTTTAAAATATGCGAAGATAATAATCCGAATACTATGTCAATCATGTTAAGCAAAAAAAGCAATGTAATGGAGAGGGCGGATTTTATATAAATTGCGCCTTTAAATATTATGCTGCTTCCAATAATGGTTATCACAACAAAAATAATCGCCCGAAGCGAAACGCTTAATTCCGTGCAAAGGAAAATTATAGCGGCATTGACAAAAACGGCGGCTATAACAGAAAACTTGTTTTTGAATCTTCTCTCAATAAGCAGATTAAAGAACGCAAAAATTATCCCATTTTCGATCAAGCACAGGATATACTCTATTATTTTGGGCATTATGTTACCTCCAGCATTATATTAGCTGCCATAGCTTCTAACAAATCTTTGCGTTTTCGGCGGCTTAACGGAAGCTGTTCTCCGTCATCGAGCAAAACCGAGGATTCGCCCACTGAACGGATTTTTCTTAAGTTTACAAGTATATTCCTATGTACTTCAAAAAATCCCTTACTCGCATAGATTTCGGTGATTTTAGAGAACACTCTTTCGGAAAGCATATACTCCTCGAAAATAATTTTCATCCTTATGGTTTTTTCGGAGAGCTTAAACCAGTAAATCGAATTTAAAGGAATCGTTAAGTAAATCGATTCGCCGTCCTTGTTTACTTTGATCATTTCATGTTCGGGTTTTATTTTTTGATACTCAGTAAAAACACGTGTCAGTTCGGCTCCGTAATTTTTTACATCTCCGTTTTTAGGTATAAAAGCGTTTATTCTATACGGAATGGTATTAGCAAGTTCGTTCGGGTATGATGTAATAAAAACAAGGAAGAACGACATATCAATTTCGCGCAACTTTGCCGCAAGTTCTTTACCATTGATTTTGGGCATATCTATGTCCAAAATAACGATGTCGTAGTATTCGCCATTTTGAAACCGGTCCAGAAGTGATGCTCCATCAATAAAAAAGCGAATTTTTGGGGTTATCTTTGCTGATTTTACTGCCACTGAAACAGCATGTTTCAGCGTTTTTGAAATGAATATCTCATCGTCATCGCAAACGGCGATTTTAATCATCCTTATCGTTCCTCCTGTAAAGATTGCTGGCATATCTCACAATTTGTTCCATATCGAATATTTTATCTTTAGGACAGTCTTTTATTATATCGTAAAATCCTACCGATTGACGCTTTTCACCCGTTAACAGATAAGTGGGGTCAATTCCGAGCCGTTCGTGAACAAGAATAATCTTTTCAATTGATAATCTGCATCTTCCACGTTCTATATCGCCGTAAAAGTTCAGCGACATTTCCAAAAGTGATGCAGTTTCTGCCTGTGTATATCTATTCTCCTTACGCCACTGTTTCAGGCGCATACCTATATCTGATAAAATATCACTCATATCTTTGACTCTCCTACAGATTTGCTGATTTATTTATGGATTTATAATTATATTTTACAGCATTTTAAACAAAAATACAACCAACGATACATTTGCAATTTGTATATAAATACCAATGATATATTAGTATTTTCTCTTGACATATGGAAAATAATGTGTTATAATATAAATATTAGATGATATAATGTTATTTGTTACCCTCAAAAATTTCTTGGACAAATAGCACCGAATTTGTGAAACATAAAAATTTATGACCACTCAGGGGCGAATTTTGACCACTCAGAGAAAAATCCGTTGACAGAAAAATTTGTTTGTGCTAAAATGACAGCACAAGGTTAACTTTGCATTACTTAAAGGCAACGGCACGATTTTGA
>CAJUMS010000139.1 GCA_910587465.1 uncultured Oscillospiraceae bacterium | reverse complement strand
TATACCTTATTTTTCACCAATTTGCAACAGGTTTGTGCGGTGTTGCCTTAATTATAGCACATTGTTTCTCAAAAGTCAATATAAAATACCAATAATATATGTGCAATTATGTATAAAATACCAATATATCGCTGGTTCATTTTTCGTAAATTTTGTTGTACAATATTGATATAGGGATAAATTATCTTATGGAGGTTGCGCAAAAGATGAACGATATATTAAGAGATATCGGCATACGCCTTAAGAATTGGAGAAAAGAACAGCATTTAACGCAAGCTGACGCAGCGGCGCTGCTTGAAATGTCGTTAAATTTCTATGGCGATATCGAGCGCGGCAAATGCAGGCTTTCAATTGAGAAAATCGTACTCGCATATGAGAAGTTAGGCATTGATCCGACATATCTTTTGACAGGGGAGCAGCACCCGACGGTGGGGTTCTACGATATTATCAAAGACTGTCCCAAAGATAAGGTGTTTGATATGGAGCAGATCGTTCGTTATGCAAGCAATTTGTACAGAAACGATAGAAAGTTATGAATTACGCGGTATAGAGTAAAAAGGTATCGCCGAAAGATTTCGGCGATACCTTTTCATTTTATCTGTATTTGTGAAACCCAATGTCTGTATTTTTAATATCTTTCGGTTGCAAAAAAAGAAAGTCGGACACATCCGGCTTTCTTAGGCTTAGTCAGCAGACGTTAGCCTCTATTCCTTTCAAGCTCCGGCTTTCACGATTTCGGCAAGCTCTTTTACGTCATCAAGAGTAAGGTCGGTAACTTTGGCAATTTTATCTTCAGAAATTTCCCCCAACCTAATAAGTTTCATCGCGATCTGATAGGCTTCCTGCTTTCTTGCTTCTCTGTTAGATTCTTCCATTATCTTACACATATTATCATAACCTCCTTCGGTATCTTTTAAATAGTGTGCTCTTTCGGCTAGGTTTGAGTAATACATCTCGGTCGGCTCATCACACTTGAAGTCGTGCATCAGCTTTCCAAGCGGCGTATCATCGGTGTATTCGCCGTTTACATATATAATATGAGCCTTATCCTCGAATGGCGTCATATTTGTTTCTTTGATATATCGGTCAACTGTGTAGAGTGGCAGTCCTTGTTTCCAATAGTCCTTTGAGGTGATGAAGATAACATAGGTTTCGGGGAGTTTTTCAAAATCATCACCCGGCAGGAGCGCGTTGGAATCAAGCATACTGCTGTGGTATCTCGCCCTTTTGGGGTTTGCGCCCGCGCTTTCCTGCTGTACCTCAATATCGTACTGAGTACCGTTCTCGTCAACAGCGGTCACGTCAAGAGTTATCGACCGTCCTTGAATATTCTTAAAAGGCTTTTGTGTTATTGCGGATTTTACCACTAGGTTCTCCATATTCATTATAATCCGCAAAACAAATTGTGTCAGCTCAAGCTGGTCGCTGAAGAATGCGGTCATATATGTATCGTCCATCAGTATGAACTTGGAGATCTTGGCAAGATTTTCTTCTCTTAACTGCTCTCTGGATTTTACTTCAACGCCCATTTGTTTCCCCTATCCGAAATAGTATGATGTTATCTGTCATTATTATACCACACCCGATTGGAAAAATCAATAGCATTTTCAGAATTTTAAGGCGACGCTCATCGGCGGCATAAGCATAGGACTTCCGACAAATTCGGAAGTCCTTTTTCTATTTCGTGAATAAGCGTTTGTGGGTTAGGGTTGTCATAGACGATAGTTCTTGTCGCCTTTCTTCTGCTCTGCTTCTATGGTTCTGCGTTGCTCATCAACAAGCCGCGATATATAATCCCCCCGCGAAATCTCATAGTAGGTCTTGGCAATTTCCGAGTAAATGTCACAAAGCCGTCTGCACTTCTCGAAGTTCTCTTTAATGAGTGTAGTTTTTTTCTGCGTATCGGCAACAACGGTTTTGAGATACTCATAGTCTGAACGGCTTTGAATGTTGTTGCTTTCAAGTACGGTCTTGTACATTTTTAAACGAAGCTCATCGGCGGGTGTGGGCTGCTGTTTTTCCAAGAGCATGAAATATTCTTCCGCTTGCTCGACAAGACCTGTGAGCGTATCTTGCTGTGCGGTAAGTGCGTTTAACTCTTGCCGTGCCTTTTCAACTTCATACTGAAGTTGCTCAATCTTACCCTCGACCTCTCCGATAGAGCGGAGATTGTCACGGTTGATGATTGTGAGCTGCGCTGACAGCTTGTAAATGTCCAAATCATTTTGAGGCGAGTATGGCGCGGCGGTATCGCGTTTACGCTGAACTTTTCTTCCCGTGAGCGCAAGCTGTTCTACATCATAGATCATTGCGGCGTACAGATCGCTCAACTCGGACGGCTGATTAAGCAGCGTTCCTCCCGAACCCACGTCTTTCCACAAAATTCTAGAAGCAAGGCTCTTAACGGTATAGTCCTCACCAAGCGTTTTTAGTCGCACTGCTCGCTGCTGATCGGGAGCCTTGACCGAGATATATTTCCCGCGCTTGATCGTGTAGCCGAGCATTTCTAACTCGGCAAGCAGTTCGTCAACATTCTTGACTTTGAGTATCAGTCCGTCTATTTCAAGACGGATTTTTTGTTTCCAAGACGTGCTGCGCTGTTTATGCTCCCATTCATTATAGGCAACGTTTTGGCTTACTCCCTTTTTCGGTTCAATCGGCTTTATTCCAAATGCAAGGCATACTCTATCGGATATGTCACGAAGTTCTTTTCTTATAGTCCAATTATCGTTATACTTCCGACCGTCAATTCCGTAAGCGTTTATAATGATGTGACTATGAATATGCTGCTTATCAACGTGTGTTGCGATCACAACTTGACAGTTATCACCAAAAGCCTTACGCGCGAAAGTCCTTGCGATCTGATGGGCAAGCTCAGGTGAGATATTGTATTTAGGATCGAACGACTGAATATAATGTATAGCCTTTACGCTCCCTTTGCCATTTTCGGGCAAGGGGGCGTTGTATTTTTCTCCCGAAAAATGCTCGTAAACCGTTTTCATAGCAAGGTATGCGTCTTTGGCATTCGGCAGGCAGTTGACCGCATTGGTATAAAGCAAATCCTCGGTCTTGTCGGGATTAAGTATGTAGGCTAGGCTGCGATTGACGGTAGTGCGGATAGAAATTGATTTAAGGTATGGCAAATTTCCTCGTTCTCCTTTCTCAATTTCTCAATATCCTTAGCATAAATGCTGTTGATCTCGTTCGCCTTTTTCGCGATTTGGTTGATGTTCGCACCGATGATACGCAAGGCTTTCATCACCTCGCCTACTTCGGACATATTAAAATAGGTTATATGCCCGTCAAGAGACATACGCTTTATGAACGTTCCCGTTTTCATCAGAACAGAGGCAGCGCGGTCCTCAATCAACTTCCATTCATCAAGAGAATAGACTATCTCTTTACGTTGTACCTGTTTATATTTTCTCATTAATTTCAAACCTCCCGTGAATTTTAATGGTACTAGGCAATGCCAAACTATTAGGGCATTTGTTTTAGGGCGGCGGGTTCCCTAAAACTTTTCGAGGGGTCAACCGAGAAAATGGAAGAAAATCCCAAAGTATACGGGATTTTCTCTGCTTGCTATACATACCCAAAAAGAAAAAATACGTATTCTTTACTTTAGTGTTCCGGTCTGCTCCTGCAGACCTCTTTATTTTCCCGCTGCGGCGAATAGCGTGTAGTTGCTCTCCCTCATATAAACGGATAAAAAATCAAGCAAAAACAGGATATAAGTCAATAATTTCTTTTATTTTGTCACTTTGACCAAACAGAGAAGGCGAGGTTTGTACAAAAAGTAGAAGTCCAAAAATTTTATGTGAGGTATCCTGTTTTTTGCCCCTTTTTTATCCGTTTATATGAAAGGGTAATTTTTTTCGGAACGATTTCTCGCCGATTCGTTTCCTACCTCGCCAAAGATTTGCCCTTTCGGAAATTATCAACAGGAGGGGATATAGCTTTGGATAATGTATTTTCGGAGATAAAGGGTAGTTTACCTATGCCGGAGGTCGCACGTTTTTACGGTTTGGAAATGAACAGGGCGGGAATGGCTTGTTGCCCGTTCCACGATGATAAAACGCCGAGCCTTAAAGTTTATGACGATCACTTCTATTGCTTTGGATGTGGGGCTACGGGTGACTGTACAGGCTTTGTCGCAAAGCTGTTCGGGCTGCGGCAGATAGACGCCGCCAGAAAAATCAGCGAGGATTTTGGGTTAGGGCTGTTTGACAGGAATTTCGCCGCTCCTATTAAAATAGCCGCCGATTCGAAATACGAAATGCAGAAGTGGATTAGTGAGGCAAGGCTAACTGTTAGGGAGTATCTGGCGGAACTTTACAAATGGCATAGGGATTATGCTCCCCGAAATCAGGATGATGAATTTCATCCGCTGTTTGTGGAGAGCTTACAAAAAATGGACTACATAGAATATCTGCAAGATATTCTCATGCGCGGTTCGGAGGAAGATAGGCGCGATCTGTATGAGAACAACAAAGCAGACATCAATAAAATTCGTGAGCGGCTGGATAGCCTTGTGGAGCGGCAGACCACATTGCGCCGCGCTATATAAATAAGGAGGGGCTCAAAAATGATAGCAGACAATGAAACGTGCTGTTTTCTTCACATCGTGAAAAACGTGTTGAGTTCCGACGGGTACTACTTGCTGCCTGTCAAGGACTATGGAGATATTCAGCCCGACAAGGTCTTTATGGGGTATTATGATGAGAAGTACATCTACCTCGTTCCGAAAAGGATAATCTATTGCTGCAATGCCGCGCTCGAGTTCAACGGTCTGGAGCCGTTCAATATGAAGCACATTTTAGAAAACCTGTTCGCGCTCGACCTCATCAAGGTACATTGGATTCTTTCAAAGGAAGTCAGGTACCGTCCGCAAAAGCGCGTCGGTAAAACCAAGTTCAGATACATAACTCTCAAACGTGAGGGGTTCGAGAAGTTATTCAAGACCTGCAAATAAAAGTCAAGGGGTAAAGTGAAGATTTCATCTAATTTTC